>NZ_BAABMI010000035.1:0-61847 GCF_054785195.1 Secundilactobacillus muriivasis
AAGCAAGATCAAAAGCCGTCAGTTTTTGAAAAACATGAAAACTGACGACTTTTTTGAAAGGTATGAATAATTCAGGTCAATATATCCAGCACTTTTATATTTTTAAAGCGCGAGCAATTGTGGCCTTTTCGACAAACTAACCACCTCTACCAAACAAGCAAAATAATTAATTTTTAGATTTATGTTTGACAGTGAGCAAAGTTATCCTGTATACTGAAGTCACTTTTAGGTTTACCGGTTTCCTTAACGATAAAAATATCAGTTAAGGAGGACTAGCTATGTTAAACACCATCATTGGGTTATTATTACTACTCACATTCGTGGGTTTCATCATTTTTGTTATGCGTGGTGGTAACATCATGATTGGCTTTTTGGTTATGGCGCTACTATGGACGGTTATCGGGGGCATACCGTATAAAGAGGCCATTAACAATATCTTCTCACAACCTGCATTGGATTATGGTTCAACGATCATGGTCATTGTTTTTGGTTCATGGTTTGGTCGCGTATTAGTGGATACAGGCATCGCGGGCGAAATCAGTGAACAAACTGTTAAGGTGAGCTATAAACGACCAATCACTGCGACTATTCTAATTTGTTTTGTAACCGCTTTTATTTTTACGAGTTCTTATGGTGTTGGCGCCGTGATTGCAATCTCTGTTATTCTGCTACCAATTCTAGAATCTCTCGGATTATCTAAGAATGTTGCTATTACAGCCTTTGTAATGTCAATCGGCGCACCCATGTACGTCAACATTGTAATTATCAAACAACTGCAATTGTTCTTTCCCAAAGTCATTTACGGTGCCAAATACCTGACTTACGGATTCTCCGCAATGTTCATTCAAATGCTGGTCGTTGTTGTCTTTATTCTCTTACATGCAAAGTCAATTCATAAAAACGAAGCACCATCTGAAGCCGTAACGTCTACCGAACCAGACAAAAAAAGAGTACCAAAAATTGCGTATATCTTACCTATTTTTCCGGTTTTCATGAACTTAGCCTTTCAATGGCAGCCAATTCCGGCCTTAATGATTTCCATCTTCTTAGTCCTATTAATTACTGGCAAACTAAAGAGTTATAAAGGTGCCATGAAAATTATCAATGACACTATCAAACAAGCTATCACCGACATTTCAGGATTGATCATCATGTTACTTTTCCTAACCATGTTCAGTGCCGCGGCCGTAAAAAATACGGCCCGCTTCAGTGGAATTCTTCAAGCCATCGTTCCTCACAATCCTTGGGTTTTAGCAATCGCATTCGGTATCTTAGCGCCACTGGCACTATTCCGGGGACCGTTAATGGTTTGGGGCGCCGGTTCTGCCACTGCCGCCGTATTAGCAGCTACTGGTTTCTTTAATCAATACTTTGCCTTTGCCGTAATTCTAGTACCCGGTGTCTCGATTGCTATTTCTACTTGTATCACACAATCATGGAATTTATGGATCGTTGAAAACTACCAGTTGGAAGTAAAACAGTTCTTGAAAACTGGTGTACCATTCGGCTGGATCAGTAGCATTTTAAATCTGCTGTTGGCCGCTGCAATGTTTAATTAGGAGGCATACTTAATGCAACTCATTTTTGGAACTTACACCAAAGGCTTATTTACTAGTAATCTAAACCCGGAAACGGGTCAGTTAACGGACCCAATCAAAATTAGTCATTTAGAGGAACCAACCTACTTCGACCTCACCACTGACCAACAATTACTGACAGTAGGTCGTATCGACCAACGTGGCGGCGTCTTTAATTACAAACTCGAAGATTACAAACCGTTACTACCGTTAGACCAAGCTACAACCAGTGGTCCCACTCCGGTCCATGTCCATGTACTAGATAATTTAGTTTTAGTCAGCAACTATCAAACTGGCGTTGGTCAAATCTATCAATTAACTCGAGATGGTCAAATCACCCTGACCGATCAGCTCCAGCGAAGTGGAAGCAGCGTCCTCCCACAACAAACCACCAGTCACGTGCATTTTATGACTTTAGCACCTGATGGCCGTCTGTTAGTACTAGATCTGGGAACAGATGAAATACTGACCTACGATTTCGATAGGAGCACAGGTCAATTAGGTAAGCAAGTCGCCAGCTTCCGAACACGTCCCGGTTTTGGCCCCCGACAACTTTACTTTGATCGACATACCGATAACGATGCATATGTATTAGGTGAACTAGCAAGTCAAGTGGCAGTATTACACTACTCATCGGATACCGGCACGTTTACTCAACGACAACTTATTAGTACCCTCCCTGATGACTGGATCGGTAATACCGGTGGAGGTGCCATTCAATTATCAGCCGATGGTCAATTTTTGTACGCTTCAAACCGCGGTCATGATTCAATTGTTATCTATCAAATTCAACGAATCAGTACTGGCCCTCACCTTCAATTAATTGATATTGTCAGTTGTCACGGCGTTTTTCCACGAGATTTTTGCTTAACCCCAGATGGCCAATATCTCGTTGTTGGTAATCAAAGAAGTAACTCTGTGGTAACGTTTAGAATTGATAAAACAACTGGTCGTTTAACTGTTATTGACAAAATCAAAGTGCCAGAACCCGTTTGTGTCAAAGTAATTAATTAATAGCTCATATATCCGAGTAGCCTAGGTCTTTCTGGGAGCCGATGTCATCAATGATAAGCAATTCTAGTTGATTGACGTTGTTTGGCGGCGTCACTTTATTTAATTTTTTTGAACTATCTCAGTAAATCATAGATTTTTGAGATAACAAAAGCGATAATTTAAAACAAAGATTAGTGGCCGAAAATTCTATCTTTACCCGCCAATCTCCCCAGATTATACTAAAACTATCTACTGAGGAGGTTTTTACATTGCAAGGTAAATTGGTTTTAGGAATCTTAGCATTCAGTCTAACATTAGGAGTGTCTACTTTCAGTCCTACTTCAGCTCAGGCTAAGCAAAAAGTATATCACACGACACCGTCTTATTTACGTGGAACTTGGTATTGTTATAACGGTGGTTGGCAACGGGCAAAAATTACCGCACATACTTTTCGCTATAATGATTATATATATGGCGGACATCAATATATAACCAGTAATCATCTCGAAGTCGATAGCTACAATCGAGCTCACCATAGTTGGAGCATTATGGATTCTCGCTCTGAGGGCGGCAACAGCGTTTACCGTGGTGGTAAAATGAAAATTAACGGTAAATATCACCGAGTTATGATTGTTGATGGCACTATGCTATTCACTCATTTTAAAACGAAGCATCATTACACCATTCCAAAACGATTACGTTCATTTTAATTCAAAAAGGCCCGGAGCAACGATCAACCGTCGTTGTTCCGGGCCTTTTAAAAATTAATTCTAACTTACTTGCTCAACAGTGCCTTAACCGTCTTGTTAACGATAGCGCCATCAGCGCGACCCTTTAACTTAGGCATTACGGCACCCATGACCTTACCAAAGTCGCCCATTGAGCTGGCGCCGACTTCAGCAACCGTATCGGTCACGATTTGCTTCACTTCGTCTTCGCTCAATTGCTTTGGCGCGTACTTTTCAACGAGTGCGATTTCAGCATCCAACCCGTCAACTAAGTCTTGGCGGTTGGCAGCGGCGAATTCTTCGCGTGATTCTTTACGTTGCTTGAGTTCCCGTGACAAAACGGTTAACTCATCGTCGTCGGTCAAGTCATGACCCAACTTTACCCGTTCGTTCGTTAAAGATGCTTTGATCATTCGAATCACGTTCAAAGCAACCTTATCGTGGGCCTTCATGGCCGTTTTCAAATCTTCAGTTAATGTATCTGATAATGACATTGTTGGAACCTCCCCAAAATTTTCATGATGACTTGTCACTCCTATTATACCCGTATTTGGTCAAATAGGACACTTCACGCTTCAATCGTTCAAAGCCATCAAAAAAAGTCCCCATCGAAACAGGGACTTTTTAAAAGCAATTAGAAACGCTTCTTGTTCTTACGTTTTCTTGCTGCTTCTGATTTTAATTTCTTCTTAACACTTGGCTTTTCATAAAACTCACGTTTACGGTATTCTTGTAAAGTACCGCTTTTTGAAACGGTTCGTTTGAAGCGCCGAAGAGCATCGTCAAGAGACTCGTTTTTGCGAACGACTGTCTTTGTCATGTAAATCCCTCCCTCCGAGCTCAAGTAGTAACCGTCTGAAATCAAGCAACACAAAAGCACTCGTTCCAACAGTTCTTTTTAATTATACCTACCAAAGGTCTCCCCGTCAATAACTGTTCACATTTTATCTCAACTTTTTATAACTTTTATTAACGACGTTCGCATAATGGCCTTTTGATCGTCAAACCACCGCAACCCACTGTCAGAATCAGCCTAATATCGTTGACTATGGTAGAATAAAGTTAAACGCAATTCATGGAGGCATCAGCTTTATGGCAGAGACACCTGAAATTGAAATTTTTCTGATTTCCGATTCATCCGGTGAGACTGCGCTAACCGTTGCGCAAACGGCAGTGGCTCAGTTTCCCGATTTAAAAGTGAAGTATCAACGGTTTCCGTTCATCCAAACCGCATCGATTCTGAGCGGCATTTTAAACCTCGCTGCGAAGAACAACGCCGTCCTTTACTACACGCTTGTGACGCATCCGCTCAGCGAACAGGTTGCCGACTTTGCGGCTAAGCACAACCTGCAATCATTTGATTGTATCCAACCAGCGATGGCCGTTTTGGCAAACCGCAGTGGCGTCAAACCCGCCTCGATTCCAAGCATGAACCATAACCTGACCGATACGTACTTTGACCGCATCAGCGCCATGGAATTCGCGGTGGCTTACGATGATGGTAAAGATCCAGCTGGTTTGTTGAAGGCTGATCTTGTGATTCTAGGCGTTTCCCGGACATCTAAGACGCCGTTGTCGCTTTTCTTAGCCAACCGGGGAATCAAGGTGGCCAACTTACCACTCTCGCCAAAGTCACAGTTGCCCGATGAAATCTGGCAGGTCAACCCTAAAAACATCATCGGTCTCACCAATAGTCCCAAAGTACTTCGGCGCATCCGGCAACAACGGATGATCTCATACGGTTTACCAGCCGAGAGTGCTTACTCTGACACCGAAAAAATCAAGCAAGAACTGGAATATGCCGATGAGATTTACAAGAAGATCGGTTGCCTAAAGATCAACGTTGCCAACAAGTCCATCGAGGAAACGGCAACCTTGATTCTCGAAAGTCTTAACCTTGAACCAGCAGAAGTTGACACCATTCGTGACTAATCTCACATTAAGTAGCAGTTGTTTGTTGAGCAACTGCTATTTTTTATGGTTCCTTAGCGAATTTTTGTTAAATTCCAGCGAAGCCTACTCAAATCAGCTTAAATCGAGTAAAATGAAAGCGGTTAATTAATTCGATTTCTGATTCATTGTAGCCATCATAAATCTAACGTAGGAGTGATGATTTTGAAAAAAATTGGCTTTTTAGTTGGGAGTTTGCGTCGCGGGTCCTACTCTAAAAAATTAGCGAAGACGCTGGCAACACTATTACCTTGCGACATGCAACCAGTAATGCTTGACATCAGCCAACTGCCCTTATTTAACGACGACCTTGACGTTGAGGGACCAACGCCAGCAGCTTGGGTGACTTTCCGGGAACAAGTCGATGCCATCGATGCCATGGTAATCGTAACCCCAGAATATAACCGCTCCATTCCAGGCGTGCTTAAAAACGCCATGGATATCGGCTCACGGCCAGGCAATCATTTTTACGGCAAACCAGCGCTAGTTGTCTCTAATTCAATTGGATCAGCTGGCGGCTATGGTGCCAACCATCACCTTCGCCAAACCTTCACTACCTTAAACATCATCCCGGTTCAACGGCCTGAAATGTATATCGGTCATACCAACACGATGTTTGATGAACACGATTTAGTGAAAAATCAAGGCACCTTAGACTACCTGCAATCCGGCATCCGGGCTCTGGTTCGGGTATTAACGTTGACGTCACTGGCTGACAGTGTAAACAACGTTTTGGAAGAAAGTACGGATCCCCTGTCACTGCAATTAGAACCCGGTCACTTTTTCCACAAAGACGATAATGATCAAATTGTTGCCGAAGTTAAATTTGAGTATCAAGACGACACCACAATTGTCATTAAAAGCACCGTGGTTGACGGTCAATTCCGTGGCAAGGGCATCGCCCGTCAACTCATTGCGCGCGTCATCACCTTTGCGCAGGTTTATGATTTGAAGATCGTGCCAGAGTGCTCATATGCTAAGGCGTTCTTTGAAAAGAATCCAGAATACGCTAACTTGTTGCGTTAAGCACAAGCAACTTTAAGCCTTAATAACCAAAAAAGCACGTTGCAACTTCTCAACTGAAGCTGCAACGTGCTTTATTCATTTTCAAATTATTACTAATACAACGTTTTAACGTACGGTTTCATCGCCGTTACTAACGTCCCACTATCGGAATTTTCCATCAAACTCACCGTCAAATACGTGTTTTTGTCAGCATCCATCACCGCTAAGAACCCGTTCGTCTTACCGTTGGTATCTTGTGTTTGCTTCAATTCCGCCGTTCCAGTCTTGGCCGCAATGGTGTGGCCAGACAACGCTAAGCCGTGAGCGGTACCAGTCGCATCAGAAACAACGTGGGTTAAAGCCGTTTCAACCTTAGCCGCATCCTGTGCTGCAAAGACTCGCGTTCGTTTGGCCTTAACCCCCTTAATCAAGGTTGGCTGCTGCATGATACCGTGGTTAGCAATGGCCGAATACATGGTTGCCTGTTGAATCGGCGACAGCAAGAGTTGTCCTTGACCATACGCCGTATCCGCCAGTAAGGTATCGCGATCAAGCTTCCCAGAATTAGAAATCTGTGCTTTGGTCATCGTGAGCGGTAAGCTACTCTGCGTCTTGAATAATGGATCAAGCCCTTTCAAATAAGCACTCGCCCCCATCTTCAACGCAACTTGAGCAAACCAGATATTATCGGAGTTCACCAACGCCTGTGTCATGTTCTCACGACTATCCGCAACCGTCCGCGTGACTTGATAGCTCCCCCAACTGGCATCCTTTTGCCACTTCAAGCCATTGATTGATTTCGTTGTTTTAGACGTAATCGTTCTATTCTGTAGCGCAATCGCCGCCGTTAGCATTTTAAACGTCGAACCCGGCGCGTACCGTTGGGTAAACCGACTCACGAACGGTAAGTTTTTATCATTGGCGTACTGATCGTAGTCGGTTTGCGAAATGCCGTTCACGAATTTATTCGGATCGTAACTCGGGCTACTTGCCAAAACAAGCAGTTGTCCGTTATTTGGATTCATCGTGACAACACTACCCGCTTTACTGCCAAGTTGTTGATAAGCTTTCTTTTGCTGAGTAGCATCAATCGTTAACGTTAAGTCCTTGCCTGGCCGGGCTTGGGTCTGTAATAAGGTGGTCGTTTCATCCCCATTTTGCAGATAGAGCACCCCGCCATCGGTCCCTGAAAGACGCTTATTATAGGTTTGCTCCACCCCCGCTTTACCGATTACATCGGCACTCGTCAGTTGTGGATTCTTTTTAATGTCATCCGCCGTCACTTGACCAACGTACCCAATTAACTGGGCAGCGGCTGACCCGAGCGGATAGGTGCGTGAATCAACGGTTTGATAATCAACCCCCGCTAATGTCGGTGTCTTGGTGACTACTTTAACTGGCACCAACGTTTTCGGCGTAACCCAAGATTGGTTGACCAACGTTTTGAGGGTTGCGAGTTTTACGTTCCAAGCTGTAGCGATCTTTTGTAAATTTTGATTTCGTTTGGCGCCACTACCTAAATTACCAGGAATGATACCTGCCTGAACCCGTTTTCCATTCTTCGCCAAGAGTTGGTGGTTCCGGTCATAAATCTGCCCCCGCGTGGCCGTCACCGTTCGAAGCTGAATGACGTCCTTACCTGACATGCTGGGCAAAATCATTTTCGGTGACCAGCGTACTCGCCACTGCTGGCCATCTTTAACAATGGTGGTGTGGTAGTGTTGCGGCTTTAACTGCCCAATTTTAGTGGTAATGGCCGCAGTGAACCGCAAACTGTACGTGTCGCTAGACTGCTTTTTGACGGTTTGATTGGCAATCTTGATTTTGCTGACGCCCATCCGCGTAAAGGCAGCGGTATTTCGCGTTGCTAGTGATTTAGCTGTATAGCCCTTCAAGTGCTTGGTATCAACTTGTTGTGCTAATTGCGTTGATTTTTGGTTTGCAAATGCCGTGACGTAGCGCGTTGCGGTTTGCTTAACCGCGTGTTCAGTTCGATAGTGGTCGTACGTCACCCCACCCGCAATGGCTAAAATGACAACGCCCGCTCCAGTGATGATGGCGAGTTTCTTATTCATCTGCTTATCCTCGATTTTATAAGTTATCGTTAATTGCAGTTATTATACTGCTTTTAGATCCCGGTTAGCGTAATATTTTTCGATAAATTCCACTTACCGAATTGGCTGTGTGCTTCAATGCTTACGCCGACCAATTTTCATTCAGTAAAACTCAAAAACCGGCCAGTCTCACGTCAAACAGAGAACTAGCCGGCACTCACAAACGCTTACGACAACCCTTCATCAAAGGCTGCTTGCGCAATTACATTCGCTTCAATATTTGGATTAAATCGTTGTTGCCGCAACATCGCCACTTCGTAACCGTATGGCGGTAACTTCTTTTTCTTGTTTTCAGGATCAGGAATGACCCACGGCGTTTCCATGATTTTAGGCACGCTGGTCAACGCTGGATGATGGGCAACGGCATTCAGCGCCTCAAACCCAATCGTCCCTAGTCCGAGGAGTTCGTGCCGGTCTTTGTGACTCCCTTGCGGATTCTTAGAATCATTCAGGTGAACCACCTGAAGCCGGTCCAAGCCAACCACGTCATCAAAATGCTTCAAAACACCGTCAAAATCACCAACAATATCATAACCTGCATCGTTCGTGTGACAGGTATCAAAACAAACCGACAGCTTTTCATTATCGTCAACTTGTTCAATGATCTGAGCAAGTTGTTCAAAGGTGATCCCCACTTCGGTCCCCTTACCCGCCATAGTTTCCAACGCAATCTTAACCGTTTGATCCGGGGTAATAATTTCGTTTAACCCTTTTGCGATTTGCGCGATGGCCGCATCTGGACCAGCACCAACGTGGGCTCCCGGATGAAGTACGATTTGCGTTGCACCGAGCGCTTGGGCGCGTTTAACTTCTTCGCGTAAGAAATCAACGGCAAACGGGAAATTTTCGGGTTTGATTGTGTTCCCTAAGTTGACAACATAAGGTGCATGAACAACAACTTGTTCAATACCGTGCGCCTTCATGTACGCCTGACCCGCATCAATGTTTAACTCGTCAATTGGCTTGCGACGGGTATTTTGTGGTGCCCCCGTATACACCATCATCACGTTTTCACCATAACTCGCTGCTTCCTTGGCTGAACCAAGGAGCATCTCCTTACCCTTCATGCTGACGTGTGACCCAATTAATAATGTCATTTTTGAAATCCCCCATTCATGACGGCAACCACTTGTTTGGCTGCCGTACCCGTTTCCCACTCACAGTATTTTTGTTGAAAGGCCGCTAACTTTGGTCGATAAGCCGCAAAATCACCGGCTTGCGCAAATTGGTCCAACGCCTGCATCATCTGCGCCTCATCCGTTGCCAACGGTCCCGGAATCTCAGCCTGATAATCAAAGTAAAAGCCCCGCAGTTGATCCCGATAATGGGATAAGTCATACGCATAAAACAACATTGGTCGGTCTAGGTTCGCAAAGTCAAACATCACGGACGAATAATCGGTGATCAGTAAGTCGGTGATCAAGTACAGCTGGGCAATATCAACGTCCGCTAAAATTTTAACCCGGTCTTCGAACCCCCGAATATCAATATGGTCTTTAACGAGGTAGTGTGGCCGGATCACCAACACCGTTTCCGCACTCACATGGTTGAAAAAGGTTGCCAGATCAAACGGTAATTGGAAATGGTATTGCCCCGTTTTAATCGCGTCATCATCCCGCCAAGTTGGCGCATAAGTCATCACCGTGGCGCTGGCATCGCCCACCAATTTGGCTTTCAACTGCGACACCACTTCCGGGCGATTATCCCGGTATAACACGTCATTTCGAGGATACCCCACGGCTAAGAAGTGGTTGTTGAACCGAAATGCAGATTTAAAAATTTCACGTGAATAAGCATTTGGCGCAATCAAGTAGTCCCAACGACTGGCCTCTTGCGTAAATTGTTTGGCGTAGTTTTCAGTAGTGGTGCCGGGAATCGCCACGTGTTCAATGTCAGCGCCCAACCGTTTCAGCGGTGTGCCGTGCCAAGTTTGAATATACGTAGTACCCCGGTTCTTTCGCCACCAATTGGGTAACCGGGAGTTCAGGACCCAGTACCGGGCATGGGCCATTAGCCACACCCACTTCAACGAAAACCGCTTTACCAGTTGAATATCCGGATACTGTTGTTGCAGACGTCGATAGTGCCGTGGCTTGACACCAAAGTACGCTGTTTCAACCATTTCTGGGTGTTCTGCCACCAATTCTCGGTAAATTGCGGCCGGGTTATCGTTGACATCGTTACCGTTAAAGCTTTCAAACATGACTAACTTCGGATTTGTCGGGATACAAATAAACCCATCGTTCAACACGATGAGTCCATAACGGATCACGATCTTCAATCCCTGAATCACTTGACGCTTCAGTTGTTTGATTGACATCGTTCTCCTCCTAAATTAAATTAAATCAACGAACCGTGACCGGAATTTGTAGTGCAGGTGCGACCCAACGAGCAGGAAGAACAGCACGAATAACCAAAATTCCAAGGTCAACGTTGGCCGTTGCCAGAACCAACCTTGCCCCATCAATGATTCCCGGAAGCCGGAAACCACGTAGAAGAATGGGTTCAGTTGTAAGATTCGCGTAACGATTGGTGGAAAGGCGCCTGATTCAAAGTTAAACAGGACGCCAGATAATTAAAACAGCATCCGCATCACGGATTGTAAGAGCACGTGGTAATCTCGAATCAAAACGGAAACGGCTGAGTTAAAGATCCCGAACGCCAGTAAGAACACAAGCATGCAGATAAAGTAGTAGATGGATTCAAACCAGTAGATGCTTGGCCGAATCCCGTATAATAGACTCACGACAACTGAAATCACTAACATCGTCCAAAACGAGCTCAGGTTAGACACGATTTTAATCGTTGGTAAAGCCGATACCGGGAACTTCATCTTTGACACCATGCCGACCCGCTGGTAGATACTCTTTGACGCATCCAAGGTAGCTCGGTTCATGAAGAACCAAGGCGTGATCCCAATCATCATCCAAGGCAGGTAATCAACACCGTTACTTTGACCGTGCTTTAACCCGACCCCGAACACTAACCAGTAGATACAAATTTGAATCAACGGGTAAAGGTATTCCCAAACCATCCCGAGATAATGGCTTTGATAACTTGCCCGGTCTTCATAACTCGAAATCCGGAAAATGATCCCCAAACTGTGAAACTGCTCTTTAAATAAGGTTATGACCTCTTTCAAAGGTTAACACTCCTTCAAGTTCACTACTCGTTCAAATACCGGTCGTAATGGGCTACCACGCGTTGCGTTGCGTGACCATCATTATAGGTATTCCAATAGCGATTAAATTTTGAAACGTCAGTGGCCTGGTCCGCCAGAATCGCCTGCTTGAGTTCAGCTGGCGTCCGTAACGGTGCCGCGGGTAACCAGCGCAAGAAGTTGGGCTGGATCCCCGGATTGTGTTGATAGTCCTCTAAATCTGACATGTAGAATAGCAAACTATGGGCAGTGGGTAACAAACTATAGTCAAAAGCAACCGACGAATAGTCCGTGATCAGCGTCTCCGCAACGGTTAAGAGGTCCGTTGTTGATAACTGCGGGTAAAACCGAACTCGGGAATTAGCGGTTTGCTGAAATTGTTGTTCAGCTTGCTGCATCACTGGATGAAGTTTTACCACGACGACGGCCTTGTCATCCGCCATCAACGCCTGTTTGAGCGCCGATGACAACTCAAACGTTCGGTCTTCACGGTAAGTTGGCGCGTACAAAATGACCCGGTGGTGCCGTAAATCAGGCGCCACTTGGTCAATGCGATCAATTGCTGCATCTCGCCATTCTTTTGACAAAAACCGGTCTGATCGCGGATACCCAAGTAACTGCATTCGAGTCGCCGGTACCCGGTAACTCTCTTGAAAAACCGTTCCCATCGCTTCTGACGCCACCACATAGTCATCAAACTGATCATAAACGCGTTGAAACCGACGTTGATCAGCTGAAGACCGCAACTTCGTTTGAGGATCCCCCCAACCAAACTGTTTAATGGCGCCATTTGCGTGCCAGAGTTGCACGATTTTAGCGTGCCGTGGGTGCAGTAAGCCACCTAAAAAGGCATAGTAGTTATCGCAAAAAATTAACTGCGCCCGCATTAACACTGGCACCCCCGTCGCGACAAAGTGTAAATTATCGCTAAAGGGTACTACCTCGACCCCGTTAGCCGCCAACTGCGCTGCCTCAACCGCCACGTTGGGTCGGTAAAAGACAATCAAATGCTGGCGTTGTCCTAATTGTTTCGCCAATTTCAGAATAAATCCTAGATTATTGCCAAAACTCATGAGGTAAATAACGGGGCGTCTTTTGGTACGGCCGAAATACGTTAACATCGACATGAACCGTACCAACCAGATATAGATTACTTTCAATACAAATCACCAATTTCACTGATTTTCATTCTACTCGTTTCCACAAGTGAAACGGGCACAACATGGTATTATACCACACGGGTAACGGGACTTGAGGCTCTTTAGGAAATTATAATCTAGTTGTGTGACGTTAACTTCATGTTCAGGGCATAATCCGCATTATCGCCTGAATAGATTGCATGCTTCAAAAGCGCGTCGCATCACGATTTAATAGCGCTTGTCTCAAAAAAACGGCCGACCATCATTTAGGTCAACCGCTAAGTTTTTATAGTTTAGGCTCATAAAAGTGGCCCAGTACCTTATAAATTTCTGAAACACTCACGAATGCTTTAGAATCTGCCTCTGACATGGCTTCCTCTAAATCAGGCATCTCATAGCGCGAAATCACCGTGAACAAAATCGTCTTGGTGTCATGGTGATAAGCCCCTTCCGCATCGTGAACGATCGTAATCCCCCGCCGAATATGATTTTGAATCGAATCGATCACCGTTTTCGGTCGGTCGGTAATAATCATGACCTGCATCAATTGCTGCCGCGTATAGGTCATGTCCATGACCCGCGCGTTCACCACTAAGCCAATTGCGGAATAAAAAGCGTAGGGCCAGCCGTACAGAAAACCGGCCGCAATAATGATCAGTGAGTTAAAAGCAATGTTGATCGTCCCAATCGAACGCCCGGTTTTACGGCGAATCACGATACCTAAGATATCAAGGCCCCCGGTAGAGATCCCGTTCTTCAAAGCTAAACCGGTCCCGAAACCGTTCACGGCGCCCCCGAAAATTGCACAGATAATCGGATCAGTCGTCAAGTGAACTGGATGAATCATCTTGATCATCAAACTAGCCAAGAAAACCGTGATCACCGTATACACCGTAAAATTATGGCTGATCTGACGCCAAGCTAGGATAAATAATGGCACGTTCAATAGGAACAGCCCCAAGGCCGTTGAAATCACAATTGGCGATTGGCGTTCCGTTATCGTGGTCACCAATTGGGCTAACCCGGTGATCCCCGATGAATAAATGTGACCCGGTGTCCAGAAAAAGTTCATTGCAACAGACACTAAAATTGCGTAAATAAAAGCAGTCGATAGTTTACCAATTGACTGGTGGCGCTTGATCAAGCGCTGTACGTCATCCATAATATCTCCTTTAATCTTTACGAAAGTGACATTACGTCACTCCCCGTTACTCGTTACCTTAAATTAGTCTATCACAACTCCTCTAAGGTCGCCGACTAAACCACAATTTTTAGCGTTCTATTATCATGGAACCGGTTACTGCCAGTGACTTTTAACAAAACTATCCCGACCAGCAGCCTCTTCCATCGCAAAGCGTTCCGGATTCTTGCGATAAAATTCTTGGTGTTCTTCCTCAGCTTCATAAAATGGTTGGGCGTCCTCAATCGTCGTCACGATTGGGGCGTCAAACCGACCACTTTCTTCAAGCTGCTTCTTGGAGGCTTCCGCAACTTGACGTTGAGCAGCATCCTTCACAAAAATCACTGGCCGGTAGTTATCGCCCCGGTCTTGGAATTGGCCCATCGCATCGGTTGGGTCAGTTTGTTGCCAGTAAATTTCAACCAATCGTTTATATGACATAATCGTTGGGTCAAAAATGATTTTAACTGCTTCGGTATGCCCCGTTTCATGGCGCTTCACTTGATCATAGGTTGGATTAGGCACGGTGCCACCCGTATACCCTGAGATTACTTTCTCAATGCCGGGTTGGGTATCAAAGGGTTTGACCATGCACCAAAAACACCCACCCGCAAAAATTGCCGTTTCACGCGATTCACTCATTCTAATCACCTCTAAAGTTAATGATTCTATCATACCGTAATTAACCGAGAACTACCAGAATTTCACCACTAGTAGCACTCTTGATACAGTTGCGCCATTAACACCTGAACCCCATTTTCCAGTGCTTCGGGTGAGGTATACTCCGCAACCGAATGGCTAATGCCCTTATGACTCGGTACAAACAGCATCGCGGTTGGCACCTTGGCGTTCATCATCTGAGTATCGTGAGCCGCCCCGGATGGCATGACCCGGTACGCCAACCCGCGTTGCTGACAGATTTGTTCAAATTGACCCATTAATCGAGGATCCATTCGAACTTCTGGATAACTAGCCGTCACCCGCTTCAAGTCAACCCGAACCTCATTTACATCCGCTAACAGTTGTCGAATCACTTGTTCAAATTCATCAACGACTCGTCGTTGCGGGTGCCGAATATCGATCGTAAATCGCACTTGTCCCGGAATCACGTTAGATGATCCTGGACTGACCTCAAGCTGACCAACTGTGAAGACGAACGGTTCACCAACCTGATGCGCTTGCTCGTCCAATTGACTGATGACCTGAACAGCAGCCATTAACGCATCGTGACGAAGATGCATCGGTGTTGTCCCCGCATGATTGGCTTCACCCGTAAGCGTAACGACAAACTCCTCTAACTCGCAGATTGTCGAGACCACCCCAATATCGTCATGGGTTGACTCAAGTAGCGGGCCTTGTTCAATGTGGAGTTCCATAAATTCATCGGGAAGCGCCTGTTCAGTTCGATTAAAGTGTTCAGTTAGTGATTGAACCGCCTGTTGCCGGGCATCGTTAAAGGTCACGCCTTTTGCATCCGTTAATGCGCCATCCGTTTCGGCAACCCCCGAATAATGCCGTGACCCAGTAAAGCTAACCGGAAAACGACTACCCTCTTCCTCGCTAAACGCAATTGCCATCATCGTTCGCTGCGGCTGACCTAATCGTGCCACCAACCGCGTCATCGCGAGTTGGGCAGCAACGATGCCATATGCGCCATCATAGTGACCGGCATGTTGGACCGAATCAATATGCGATCCAACAGCAACCGTTCCCGACTGACTGCCCGGATAGGTTAAAAAACCGTTGCCATAACTGTCAATCGTTGCCTGCATCCCCTGCTGTTGTCCTTGACGCAACCACCAAGTCATCGCCGCAACCCAAGCATCATCGTAAACTAACCGCGTTACTGAGCCATCCGGCAATTGTCCGAACTGACTTAACGCTTCTATACTTTCTGTAACCGACCGTTGACCTGACATTCCGCATCACGCCCTTAGTTATTTTTAATCTTCTTTAGATTACCGCTTAGTACAATTCGGTTCAACTGTTGTTTTTGAAACTTAATTTCAATTCAGTAACCTGATTGCACTCTCTACTTAACATAACAAAAATTATTCAGAGTAGTTTTGCAACTATCAATTTGTTATCGCTTATGTCCAGCGATAGTGTGCGGAGCGAGACGGGTTGAGAGCGGTATGTAGGGGCACTTCGGTGAAAGCGCCCGGGCCTGGCGGTTTTATCGAAGTGCCCCTACATGCAGCTCTCAGTCTCGCGCAGCACCATTCGGCGTGGTGGCCAGAAGGCGCGTGGTTGACAAGTTTCTACAACTTCAGGAACCCTGGAGATGACAGTTTAAGTGGCGCCGAATTTTGCAGCCTGAACGAGCGCTTTTCAATGCGGTTTTGGCGAGCGAAGCGACGACAAACAGCCTGCACCCAAATCGCACTCAACACTTACGCTAGACACAAACGACAACAAAAAACGGCACCCACCGTTAAGCAGGTACCGTTCAAGATATCAAATTTAGTCTTCAGTCTTGTTCACAAACAAGCTCAAGTCTTGCAGTTGCTTATCAGACACTTCAGTTGGTGCTGAAGTCAATGGTTCAACGGCCTTCGAGTTCTTAGGGAAGGCAATGACATCGCGGATGTTACCACGCTTAGCTAACAAGCGGGCAAACCGGTCCAAGCCGATTGCGAGACCACCATGAGGTGGGAAACCGTAATCTAAGGCATTTAGCAGGTAACCGAATTGATCTTCGGCCCGTTCCTTTGTAAAGCCAAGGGCCTTCAACATCTTCATTTGTAACTCACGGTCGTGGATCCGAATCGAGCCACCGCCCAATTCGAGACCGTTCAAGATGATGTCGTAACTTTGGGCGTAAGCCTTGTGTGGATCTTCGCCTTCGTCCAAGTAGTGTTCGTCGCCAGCCTTTGGCATGGTGAATGGGTGGTGCGCTGGGACCCAACGCTTCAAGTCAACGTCGTAGTCGAACAGTGGCCAGTTAACGACCCAGAGGAACGCAAACTTGGATTCGTCGATCAAGTCTAAGTCCTTGGCAATCGTGCGACGTAAGTAATCCAAGGTTTGGGCAACGACCCGCTTTGAATCACAAGCAAACAACAGCATGTCGCCAGGCTTTGCGCCAGTCCGTTCAGTGATGGCCTTGTACAGGTCAGCATTGTCCTTAAAGAACTTGGCGATTGGGCCAGTGAAGTTGTCTTCAGTGACCTTCAACCAAGGTAAGCCCTTAGCACCAAAACGATCGATGTGTTCAACGAATTTGTCGATGTCTTTACGTGAGTACTTGTCAGCCCCACCTGGTACGGCGATGGCCTTGACTTGGCCGCCGTCAGCTAACACGTTTGAGAACACGTTGAAGCCAAGGTCGTCAACTAAGTCGCCCAAGTCCTTCAATTCCATGCCGAAACGTACGTCCGGTTGGTCGGTCCCAAAGCGCGCCATTGAGTCGTCCCAGTCTAATCGTTCGAATGGCAACTTCACGTCAACGTCCAACGTTTCCTTCATCACTTTAGCAATTAAGCCTTCAGTTAAGTCTTGGATTTCTTCGGCGTCTAAGAATGAGGTTTCCATATCGATTTGGGTAAATTCTGGTTGACGGTCCCCACGCAAATCTTCGTCACGGAAACAACGTGCGATTTGGTAGTAACGGTCAAAGCCGGCACCCATCAACAATTGCTTAAACAATTGTGGTGATTGTGGTAAGGCGTAGAAGTGACCTGGGTAAACCCGTGAAGGCACCAAGTAGTCCCGGGCGCCTTCTGGCGTGGATTTGGTCAAATCAGGGGTTTCAATATCAATGAACCCTTCTGAATCGAAATAACTGTGGACTGCTTGGGTGATCCGGTTACGAATCATCAAGCCGCGTTGCATTTCTGGGCGACGAAGGTCTAAGTAACGGTACTTCAAGCGAAGTTCGTCTGAGACGTTGATGTCGTCTTGGATGTAGAATGGTGGGTTCTTCGCCTTGTTCAACAAGTTGATGTCGGTTACTCGAACTTCGATCTTCCCAGTCTTCATCTTGTCGTTGATTTCGTGTTCGGCACGCATCACAACGTGACCCTTGATTTCGATGACGTATTCGTTCCGAAGTTGATCGGCAACGGCCAAGGCGTCCTTATCGTATTCTTCACTGAACACGAGTTGAACGATGCCTTCGCGGTCCCGTAAATCAATAAAAATCAAACCGCCTAAGTCCCGGCGCTTTTGAACCCAGCCCTTTAAAACAACGTCTTGATCAAGATATTGTTCGTCAACTAGGCCAGCGTATGTTGTTCGCTTCATAGTTGTGTGTCTCCTCTAAATTAGTTTTTAGTTAGTGCTGGCAATCACGTTCGCAAAGTCAGTTAACACATCATCGAGTGATGCACTGACTTCGTTCCCGGTTGCCATGTTTTTAACGTGAATTGTGTTAGCAGCTAATTCGGCTTCCCCAAGGGTCAGCGTATAAGCCGCGTTTAACCGGTCAGCCGTCTTAAATTGGGCCTTTGGCTTACGCGCAAGGTAATCGCGATCAGCCGCAAAATCTTGTGAACGCAAGGCTTGAACCACTTTCAGCGTTGCAGCATCGGCAGCATCGCCGATACCAACCACGTAAGCGTCCAATTTCCGCGTATCAGGGAATTCGACCCCTTCCGCTTCCATCAACAAGATCAGCCGTTCCATTCCGAGGCCAAAGCCGACCCCAGAAACTTCTGGACCACCCAGTTCTTCAACCAGACCGTTGTACCGACCACCGGCACAAACCGTGGTGTAGCCGTGACCTAACGCCTTTGAATCCACCATGAATTCGAAGATGGTGTGGTTGTAGTAATCTAACCCACGTACCATGGTTGAATCAACTTCATAGTCGATACCAAGGGCGGTCAACAACGCCTTCACCGTTTCAAAGTGGGCTTTGGCATCATCGGTCAAGTAGTCCAAGATCGATGGCGCATCCGCCACAAACTTTTGGTCCTGCTTATCCTTACTATCAAGGACCCGCAATGGGTTCTTGTGCAAACGAACCTGTGAATCTTCGCTCAATTCGTCAAAGTGAGGTTCCAGGAAGTCGATCAGCGCTTGCCGGTAATTCTCCCGGGTTTCCTTATCACCTAACGTGTTAATGGCGAGACGCAGATTGTTGATGCCGAAGTGCTTAAATAGGTCCATGCCCATTGCGATCACTTCAACATCCAGTGCGGGTTCGTCACTACCGAAAGCTTCCACCCCAATTTGGTGGAATTCCCGTAACCGACCAGATTGTGGCCGTTCGTAACGGTACATTTGACCCATGTAGTAGGTCTTGAAAGGCTTTTGAACTTCTGGGCCGTACAGTTTGTTTTCAACAAACGCCCGCACAACCCCCGCAGTCCCTTCAGGCCGCAAACTAATGTGACGATCTCCTTTATCCTTGAAATCGTACATTTCCTTGGTCACAATATCCGAAGTATCCCCAGAAGTTCGGGAGAAGACCTCGAAGTTTTCAAATAACGGCGTCCGAATCTCTTCGAAACGGTATTTCCGGAACACATCGCGGGCGATATTTTCGACGTACTGCCAGTGTTGGCTTGCGCCGGGAAGAATGTCCGCCGTTCCCTTTGGTCGTTGGTAACGCATAGTAACTTCCTTTCTGATTATCGGTTCCACCGTGAAAAAAATAAAAAGCACCCTTGTTTTCACAAGGGTGCTTGGCACGGTACCACCTTAAATTTACTCATCCATAACGTTGGACACGAATAATCTGCATTATTCACCTCAAAAGTGTCTTCGTGACGCCCCCTGCTGTTTCCTTTCAGCTAACGGAAACTCTCTAAAAGTCGGCGTGTCACTACTGATCTTCGTCATCGGTGTTTCAATATTTGACTATAGACTAGATTAACCAGTTCCTAACTAAAAGTCAAGCAGATTCGCAAACCGGTCAATTACTTCGCGGCAAAGTAGTTGGCTAACCCGCGAGTCACATCGGCGGCAACCCGCTTTTGATAGCTGGGATTTTGAATCGATTTGAAATCCTTAGCTGTGTTGATATAGCCCATCTCCAGCAGTAACGCTGGCCGTAAGTTATCCCGAATAACTTCAAAGTTTCCCACCGCGATTCCCCGATTAGTTAACGGTAACCCAGTCAGACTGTGATTGACGGCTTTCGCTAGTTTAAGCGATGTGTCTGCGTGGTAGTAGTACGTGGTGAAGCCAGAACCCAGATTATTGCTGGGACTGGAATCAAAGTGGAAACTGATAAAGGCATCCGCATGGCGGTCAGTGGCCATCTCAGGCCGTGCCCCCAGTGATACCGTTTGATCACCCGTTCTCGTCATGATGACGTGCGCGCCCTTTGCTTCTAACTGGCGTTGGACTTGCTTGGCAATCTGCAGCGTATAGGTTTTTTCATCATGCTTTTGATCGATTGACAACGCACCGGCGTCACTCCCACCATGACCAGGATCCAGGACAATGGTGGCATCGGATAAATTAGTCGCCGTTTTTACCGACTGTGTTTGGTTGATCAGCCAACTGGCGACCCAGCCAAAGTGGTGATCATCGTAACGAATCTTATACCAGTTATCCTGCTTTTTAACAATGTAGACCGCTTGGCCCTTTTTTAAAGTGGCCTTTTTTTGATAGTTAATGTTAGGTCCCGTTCGGACGTTAATATTATCGATCGGTGCAGTGAGCCGATCTTTACGAACAGTTTGAAACAGGGTGATACCCACCAACAGCACAACAATTGCGGCGATGGTCATCGGCACCCAGTATTTTTTTAAATCTTTCAACAGTCTGCCTCGTTTTCACGTTTTCTCACCATTATACGAGATAGCACTGGGACTTGACAATTGCCAGTCACCAATTATTACAAAATCATTAGTGTTTTTAGTTTAACGTTCGGTTAATGTTGGACAGTCACAGCTTTAATTGTCGTTTGTGTCCAGCGTAAGCATGTTTAGTTTGTGAAGTTTGGCTACTTTGGCGCGGTAATCATGGTTGACATTGTGGGCACAGCCGGTCGGTCTGAAAATTTGGGCGCTGGAACGCCATGGGCACGATTCTGAGCCGGAAGCCCGCGTCTCAGAATACGGCCTTTTACTAGTCTGGCAAGAAACGCCAGCCAAGTAAAATTTCATGGCTGAGGCCCAATTTTCAGACCGACCTCTTGTTTGCGGGTTTTCGGCATCGGTTACCGCACTCCCGAAAATCTATCATGAAGGGGCAAACTGTCGTACGATGACAATCGCGAACATCTCAGTAACCGTTGAATAGCAACGTTACCGCATCGAGTCAACAATACGTTCAAGCGCATTGAGTCATCGTTCAGAAAATAGATTGACGTTTGTCCATCGTGCTGGTGAGCGTTAACTGATGACTAATTTTGACGTTGGGTGGCTCAACCTCAGTCGCTACAATACTGTAACTAATCGTTCAAGCGCTTGAGATGTGCTACTATAGTGCGAATTGCGCCAATGTAAGATTTCGGTAAGCGGCTAGGTGGATGCTGTGTCGCGATGATTGGTGGTTGTTGGTGTTCTTCCGACAACCGCCAATCATCGGGGACGAAGTTAAGACTCGCACGGGTTTTGGCGAGGCTTAACTTCGAGGTTTGAGACCGCCCTTTGGCTCAGACCGGCCCCACAGCAGGAACCTAGCCGTTTACCGGAATCGACAGCTCACGCAAATCACTGCGCTTCACAAACTAAGACCAAAGATGCTTACGCTGGACACAAGCGTAAACAAAAAAGGTCGCCATTACCGGCAGACCTCATTCAGCTTTAATATTCCATTAGTCTAGTCGCCAAACCGAACCTGCTTGGCTCGGTCGCCGTCAAAGTTAACGGCCTGATAGTCCAGTTCACTGCCAACTTCTTCATCCGTGTACGTCAACAAAAAGTCGCAGTTAAACCGGTCGGCTAGCGCCTGCATCACCGGCAGCGGTGCCGTTTGCGCAGTTTTAAAATAAATGACGTGCTGTCGGGCATCGTACCGGGTCATCAATGCGCCCCACCGGGTTCCCCAGTGCAGCATTTTCCAGTCAAGTGCCGTCATCGCCCCGTACTGCATGATGTTTTCGGCATAGCGTTGACCCGCCTTAACCGCGGTTGCTTGAGAGAGGTCAACCCCAACGTGGGCGAGTTGCACAAGTGGTAGGTTGCGATAAATTTCAGTCAATTGTCGATCAAGTTGTCGCAACGCCTCATCCGAATAGGCTAGGATCTCTCGAACCCGATCCTGATAATTTTGAGCTGCCGAAATGCCCTGTGATTTATACCGTTCACTTAGCTGTTTGGTTAATGCCAATCGTTCGGCCTCCGGCAATGATCGGAGGTAAACCGCTAATGCCTGCATCGCCCGATTAGGCTCTTCGGTACTTAGATGGGTCGGCAACGGTACAATCTGGTTAAAATCTAACTCACCAGCACTCACGATCCACTGCTGTAGCGTCCGATATAGCCGATCATCCAGTTCTGAAAGTCGATTATAAATAAATTGTGCCATGTTGGTCTCCTTATCCTTGCGCAATTGTTTGACAATTCATCTAACAGTTTCTTTAATTATACACTTTTGCATAATAGTATTGTAATCAATTCAACCAAAAACCGCATTACTTGACGTTCCCCACCCAAACACCTAAGATACAGGCGACTTCAATTTTCATGAAAGGTTGATGATCCACTTTGCCAACACAATCTTGGTTTAACCAATTACCAATTAAACCGATTCAAACCGTCACCCCGGTTAGCGGTGGCGATATCAACGAAGCTTACCGGGTAACAACACCGACTGGCCCGTATTTTGTTCTCGTCCAGCCTCATCAAACTGAAGCGTTTTACACGCACGAAATCGAAGGCCTTCAGCTACTTGGTCAAGCCGCCCTCGTTCCTGAGGTAATTGCGTCAGGAACCTTAGACGACAACGCCTATCTGATTCTATCCTGGCTCACTACCGGCACAGGCAGTCAGCGCGACCTCGGCCATTTGGTGGCTCACGTTCACCAAATCCATGCGACTCAGTTTGGGTTTGACCACGATGTCGTGGGTAAATTACCGAAGCATAACACTTGGCAAGCCAACTGGGGTGATTTTTACGTTCACCAGCGACTTGAACCGTTGGCGGAACGCGCTGCACAGCATGGCCTCTGGTCGGCGAGTCGCCAAGCGCATTTTGACCAACTCTGTCACCTAATTCTGGATTTTTATCGCACTCATTCTGCAACCGCTAGTCTGTTGCACGGGGATTTATGGGCCGGAAACTACCTGTTCACTGCCGATGGCAAACCCGCTTTGATCGACCCCGATGTGTTGTACGGCGACCGTGAATTTGATCTCGCAATGACCACGATTTTCGGTGGCTTTGATGCCGATTTTTATGCGGGGTATCAAGAAGTTTACCCGCTAACTCCGGGTACTGAAGACCGGTTACCGTGGTATCAGCTTTACTACTTAATGGCACACCTGAACCTATTTGGCGAAAGTTACGGCGGTGCCGTTGACCGAATTCTAGCCGCTTATTAGTCGGTTAACAGCGCGTCACGAAGCCCGATAACATTGGTGACACTGATTTCAGGTTTGCTGACTGCGCTATTAATCAACCGACCAGGATCAAATAACGCGCCAGCAATCCCAGCCCGGTGCCCTGCTTCAACGTCTAAGTTACGATCACCGATCATGATTGCCGTTGGGCGGTCAACTTGGTACTGCGTGATCAACGCCGTGAGCGACTCCGGATCAGGTTTTCGAGCATAGGCCTGTTCACTGGTCACAAACCCAGTGAACAGGTCTTTTAGGTCATCTTGGGCCAATAACGTTAACGCACTTTTATCACGATGGGTCAGTAAAAAGTGTTGCCCGCCCTGTGCCTGAATTGACCGTAATAGGGCCGAAATGCCGTCAAACGACCGGGCATTTTCAATCATCGTGGCTTCGATTCGTCGATAGTCCTGTTCCAAGCGCGTTGCATCCACCCCGTACATCGAACTGAACTGTTGGACAGCTGTTCCCAACGAGTGCCGACGCATCACTTCGTAGTACTCAACTTCATCCATTTCAATTTCTGAAACGTGCTGGCGTTGGAGCGCCTGCATAAACGCGTCAACCATGATGGGATACGTATCAAATAGCGTGCCATCAAAATCCCAAAAATAAGTTTGGTACCGCATCGTCATTCCTCCTGAACTACTTATTGTCCGTATCAAAGATAATCGTTACGGGGCCATCGTTAACTAAGCTCACCTGCATATCAGCGCCAAATTCGCCCGTTTCAACCGTCAAACCGGCATCGCGCAATTGTGCGTTGAACTGCTCGTAAATGGCGTTGGCGTGTTCTGGATTGCCCGCCTTGGTGAAACTTGGCCGGTTGCCCTTTCGCGTATCAGCATACAGCGTAAATTGAGAGACTGAGAGGATGCTGCCACCAATATCTTGGATCGACAGGTTCATCTTCCCCTGCTCATCTGAAAAGATTCGGAGCTTACTAATTTTGTGCACGAGGTAAGCGACTTCTTCATCGCCGTCCGTATCTTCAGCCCCAACCAACAGTAAGTACCCCTGCTTGATTTGACCGACTACCTGTTCTTCGATGGCAACCTGTGCCGATGTGACCCGCTGTAAAACAACTCGAATAACGATATTCCTCCACTAATTTAATTTATGTACGTTAAAACGACTGTGGCCAAATTGGCAGCAGCCGTTTTTTGATTCAATTGGTTTTATCTAAAGGGCCGCTTCACAACGTAGACGTCCTGAACGTTCTTCAGGTTATCCATGATGCGTTGCAACTGTGTCGCGTTACGAACCCCTAACGAAATCGAAATGGTGACCATCTTATTATGGTCAACTCGCCCGTTAACCAGGTTCAACTGCTTGGTCGTGTTGTTCACGATCTTCAGCACTTCGTTCAAAAGCCCGTTTCGGTTATACCCTTGAACTTCCAGGTCCGCATTATATAACGAAGTGGTTTCTTCAGGGTTTTCCCAGTAAACATCGATCAAGCGTTCGCCATTTGCTTCCGCCTGAGCAACGTTTGGACAAGCTTTGCGGTGAACCGAAACGCCCCGACCTTTGGTAATGTAACCGACGATTGGATCACCTGGAACTGGCGCACAACAGTGGCTCAACCGAACCAGCAAGTTGTCAACGCCCTCAATGATCACCCCTTCAGAAGCCTTGAGTTTCCGTTTTCGTTGGGTATCTGATTCATTTTCACTGTTGGTAATCGATTGATGTTCTTCCAGCAGTTCGCGTTCTTCTTGACGTTGCCGTAGTTCTTCTTGTTCGTGACGCACATCTTCGGTTAACCGATTGGCTACCCCAACTGGTTGCAGGTCACCAAAGCCAACTGCCGCAAATAAGTCATCAATGTGCTGATAATGCAACTTATCAACCACTTTTTGCAGTTGGTCCTTCGTCATCAGTGCTTTAGGATCGTACTTAAACTCGCGCAGTTGCCGTTCAATGATGCTCCGGCCAAGGTCAACGTTTTTCTCCCGATCCTTCAACCGGAAGAACTGTTTGATCTTGTTTCGTGCTCGCCGGGTGGAAACCAGCTTTAGCCAGTCACGGTTTGGCCCAGCAGAGTTCGAAGAGGTCTTAATGTCCACGATATCGCCGTTTTTAATTTCGTAATCAAGGGGCACGATTTTACCGTTGATCGTCGCACCAGTGGTATGATTTCCAACTTCAGTGTGAATCGAGTAGGCCATATCCAATGGACCCGCACCCTTTGGTAACTCTAACACGTCTCCCTTTGGCGTAAAGGCGTAGACGTGGTCGCCAAACAGTTCGCCTTTGACGCTGTCCATGAAGTCGGATGCATCATCGGTGTCTTCTTGTAATTCAATGATTTGTTTAAACCAATTGAGTTTGTTGCCGGTGTTGGTGGTTTCGACTTTATCCGTCTTGCCTTCCTTGTAAGCCCAGTGCGCCGCAACCCCAAATTCAGCGACCCGGTGCATTTCTGCCGTCCGAATCTGAACTTCTAGTGGGCGCCCTTCAGGACCGATCACCGTAGTATGCAGTGATTGGTACATGTTAGGCTTTGGCATTGCAATATAGTCTTTGAACCGACCCGGCATTGGCTTCCATTGTGTATGGATCGCACCTAACACCGCGTAACAGTCCTTAATGTTATCCACGATCACCCGAATAGCTAGCAGGTCGTAGATTTGACTAAATTGCTTGTGTTGGTCTCGCATTTTGCGGTAAATCGAGTAAATGTGCTTTGGTCGCCCGTAAATTTCAGGGTCAATGTTTAAGTCGCTAATGGCGGTCTTGATATCACCGATTGCTTCAGCAATGTAGGCTTCTCGTTGATCGCGCCGTGAGTTCATTAAGTGCACGATTCGGTAGTACTGTTGCGGATTCAGATAACGTAATGATACGTCTTCTAGTTCCCACTTGATCGTACTGATCCCTAACCGGTCAGCTAACGGCGCGTAAATTTCCAACGTTTCGTTCGCGATCCGGCGTTGTTTATCCGGCCGCAAATGCTGTAAGGTCCGCATATTATGCAACCGGTCAGCCAGTTTAACGATCATCACCCGAATATCCTTTGACATTGCCAACAAGAGCTTCCGGTGGTTTTCAGCCAACCGCTGTTTATTTGACTTATACTTAATTTTCCCTAACTTCGTCACGCCATCAACGATCATGGCGATGTCTGGGCCAAATAGTTCCCGAACATCATCTAATGTGACGCCAGTATCTTCCACGATATCGTGCAAGAAACCAGAAGCCACAGTTGTTGGATCCATTTTTAAATTCGCTAAAATACCAGCTACTTGAATCGGGTGCATGATGTATGCTTCGCCCGATTGCCGGCGTTGATCACGATGCGCAATTGATGCAAACCGGTACGCCCGCTCCACGATCGCCACGTGATCCTTATTCATATATGACGAAACGGCGTCGATCACGCCTTCTGCCGTCCACGTTTGATCCCTTGACATTTGATCACATCCCCCTTAATACCGATTCGGTTACCGGGTCAGCCCGTAGGCTAAGTAGCTAATACACAGGTAACTGATCGCAAAATAAATGGCATACGCTGGGCCTGACACCCAGATACCAACCGCAAAGATCACGGGTAAAACCAAAATCAACCAACCCGCTTCACCGCGGTGCTTCACCAAGTGACCGACCACCCCGGCTAACACCGAGTTGACCAAACCAAAGATCACGCCTGAATGCCAGACTGGATCAATGGTGACCTGCTGAAGTAAAATCGGCACGAACAACCCCATCACTAAGCCAACTGCCCAGTAAGGCCAGCCGAACCGTTTTAAAATTGCCACGACAACCACCACTTTCTTGTTGAAAAATACATGGGTACTATTTTAGCATTTTTAGAGCGCGAGGAGAAGCGCCTAAGGGGTGGCGTGTAAGGTAACTCAGGTAAAAGCCCGAAGTTCAGGGCTTTTACCTGAGTTACCTTACACATAACCTTCTGCTTCTCCGATGCGCATTTCGGCGTGGTACAGGAAAAAAGTGACGAAATCGCAACTTCATAGGAATCAGGCCTCGGAACAACTAATCTTCAACTAAGCCGAAAATCTCGTTGCCTCAATGCACGTTGCAAAAACTACTCGGTACAGTTAAGCACCATAATCCAAGCCGTTAAAAAACAACTACCCTATCAAGAAAGTTCCAACAACGTCGACACCGCCGCCAAAAAATACAACGGCGCCGTTTCCGTCCGTAAAATCCGTGGTCCCAAGCCCGCAACCGTTGCCGACCGTTCAGTTAACAACGTCATTTCAGCCGGTGAAATGCCACCTTCCGGCCCAAACACGGCTGTCAGACGATCACCCGGCTGCGTTTGGTTCATCAGTTGAACTAAATTAGCCTGTTCACCCTGCTTAGCCGCTTCTTCGTAAGCCACAACTAAGTGATCCGTCTCAACTTCAGCCACTGCCTGCTTCAACGTATTAAAGAACCGAACCGTGGGCACGTGCGTCCGGTGTGATTGTTCACTGGCGCCTTGCGCAATTTTTTGGAGTCGGGCCAACTTCTTAGCAACTTTATTGGGTTGCCACTTCGCTACTGACCAATCAGCACCGAAAAACGCAATGTCAAAGGCACCCATTTCGGTTGCTTTTTGAACGATCCACTCTGCTTTATCCTGCTTAGGTAGGCCAGACAAAATCGTGACGTGAACGGGTAATTCGACGTTAACCGCCAGTTTTTCAAGCACTTGAACTCGTTCATCAGCTAGCAGTTCACCCAAAAACACGTGCTCAGTAGCGTCCACAAACTCCGCTTGAGCGCCCGGTTCAGCGCGCAGCACCTGAATCCAGTGTTTCGATACCGTGGCATCTAATGCAAACGTGGTGCCCGCAGTTAACTGATTTTCAACAAAGTACCGTTGCATTAATCGTCTTCCCCCGGTTTCTGTGCAATAACCCCATACCAGTCACCCATTGTGAGCGTTTGTAGGATTTTAAAACCAGCAGCCTTTTGCGCTGCGATAATTTCAGGTGCTTTTTCTTTAATGATGCCCGAAGTCAGGAAATAACCATGAACCGGTAACAAAGCCCAAGCTTGCGGAATCAGTGGGATGATCACCTCTGCCAAGATGTTGGCAACGATCACATCGGCTCCTTCTGTAATCCCGTTTAATAGGTTATTTGGCGCAACCTGAACGTCGGCCGCAATTGGGTTTAAATCAAGGTTCTTCTTAGCAGAATCGACTGCCACTTGATCTAAATCGTACGCCCGAATCGTGTCAACGCCAAGTTGCTTGGCGGCGATACTCAGCACGCCAGAACCAGTCCCAACGTCAATCATGCTTTCACCACCGCGAATCACCGTTTCCAGCGCTTGTAAACACAGTTTAGTCGTTGGGTGCGTACCTGTGCCAAAGGCCTGACCGGGATCTAACCGCAAGATGCGTTCATCCGCCGATTGGGGTTGATAATCCTCCCAACTTGGCACGACTGTCAAAAAGCGAGTTACTTGAACCGGATGGTAGTATTTTTGCCACGCAGTTGACCAGTCGGTATCATCGACGGCCGCCGTGGTTACCTTAGCGGGTCCCGCATCCAAACCGAACTTGCTTAGCCCAGCCACCGCCTGCTGAATTGCTGGCACGATTTCAGGCACGAACACCGTTGCCGGGAAGTACGCCGTAATCGTTGCGCCACTTTCAACGTGGGGAATTTCGTCAACGTTAACGATTTCACCCATCTGTGACCAATCCATGTTTTGTAGTTTTTCAAAATCCTTTTCGTCGTCGATCTGTACCCCTGAAGCACCGTGCTCCATCAAAATATTGGTCACGGCTTCAACCGCCTCTGACGTGGTTTGTACGGCTAATTCTGTCCAGTCCATCATGTGCCTCCTAAAATTAAGTCATCTTACAAAAAAACACACCCTACTTGGATGCGTTCTTGTCATCAGCTTCCTGTTGTTCGCGCTGAGGCAGCCGCGATTCCAGGTAGTCTAATAATTCACTTTCAGTCCGGAAAATCCGTGGATGTTTCTGCTTGTGGAGTCGTAAATCGATTTCATTGATTCGTTGTCGACCAGTCCAGGTGTGACTGTAGCGAATGATTACCCGATTATTTAACGCCTCCCGACCAAACTTAAAGACATACACACTTTCCGGCGTCATTAGCGGTCGGATGTACGACTTTTCATAAGAATAGTTCCGGCTCTTTAAATATTGTTTTGTTCGACTTAGCACGGTAACCACCTCCCAACACTTGTCATTTTGGTCCCGTCTATCTATACCCTCTATCATAACATATTCATGACAAAATCAGTACAAAAAGACACCATCGTCGCTATTAAAAACATTATGTTACCGGACTTTTCGCCCCTTGTCAATTATTTGACGACAATTTTTCTCATTATTTTTTCATGCAATCGTTAATTTTAAGTGTTCAGACTAATATCAAGCCAAATCTCACGACTTTTCGCCATCAATTGTCGCCAAATTTGACCAAACGGCGTATGCTGGACTTAGACGACGATTTCGGGGCTTGAAACCGTCAATTTGCTTCGGAGGACGACCAATGATCAAACCTGTAAAACACCTAGCCGGCTTTGACTGGGTTGAAACTTACTCACTAACCGAAAAAGAACAACAAACCTTGATGGACGATTACGGCATTACTGACGACATCATCACCTACGTTACCGATAAAGATGAAACCGCCAACTACGTCCATGATCCCGCTAATAATCAGCAACTGATGGTTGTTTTAGTGCCGTATAAGCTCCAAAATACGCAAGCCAACCGTTACATCACTCGACCAGTCGGCTTTTTGATTCACCGGGGGTTGCTGTTCACCTTTAATGAAAGTAACCTCAACTTTGTTAGCAATGCCTTTTATCAAACCAGTCAGGACCCAGAAACAACGTCAACCACTACGTTTGTGTTGGAATCATTGTTTGCGCTGATTGATAGTTACATCCCAATCCTTAAGCAGGTCACCAAGCAACGTAACCAACTGGACAAAATGTTGAGTCGCAACGCCAAAAACAACAATTTGGTAACCCTCTCCTATCTTGGCCAAACGCTGACCTTCTTTTATAGTGCGATCAAATCCAATAACGAACTCTTTTTGCGGATTCCCAGAACGTACCTTGGGGTGAACGCCTCCAGTTACGAACGCGACCTGTTAGAAGACGTGACCATTGAAAACGATCAGGTCGAACACATGATTGAAAACGAATCGCAAGTGGTAGACCGCATTACTGAAACCTTTAATGGGATCATTAATAACAACCTAAACGACACGATGAAGTTTCTGACGATTTGGTCACTCACCATGGCGGTGCCGACCATCGTCACTGGTTTTTTCGGTATGAACGTGCCCCTGCCCCTCGAAAAATTCCACGATGCTTGGCTAATTGTGGTCGCCGTTTCACTGGCCTTGATTGTCTGGTTACTGTTGACCATTAAGTTCCATAAAAAGCTCTAAGCATTTTTACCACTCACAACGAGAATTAGACCATTCCATGCCCTATTTTTCACAAAGATGCGGTATACTTAAGGTATCATTAAAAAGGAGTGTGGCAGTCTATGGCAAAACAAGTAACGCTTAAAGAACTTGCAACTCAATTTTCAACAGAGACTCCGGTAATGACCCTTAACTTAAGCTTGGATCGGTTAAAGTATCAACGTGACGAGCAATTGAAGTTAAAGAACGCCCTGCAGACCCTGAATCAGGCAAAGCAGGACTACCCCGACGCAGATCCCGCAGCTATCGAAACGCAGGTCAATGCGTTATTGGATGCGGCGCTACCGTACCACGGCATCAGCATTTTCGCCCCGTTAGCCGGTGACGAAATTAGCTATCTGCCAAGAAACAGTGTTCAGACCGTTCAAAGCAGCATCATTAACGGTCCCGACTTCCTCTCAATCTTAAAGGAACAGGCTAATCCCAGTTACACCTTGCTACAGCTGAGTCAAACCAGTTGTGCGGTTTATGCCCTTGCTGATCAACATCTCACGAAGTTAACCCTCAAAGATTTTCCAAGTGAGTTGACCGATGCGTTGGGCACTGATCTTCGTGGTGGTGACTTGAACTTCAGTACCAGCGCTGGTCAGACTCAGTATCACGGACACAACGATACCAGTCACGAAAAAGCCGTTGACCAAGAACGTTACTATCACGCGATCGTCAGTTATCTTGATGACAGTACTGAAATTGGCGACCAACCAATTATCTTAACCGGCTTACCTAACAACTTAGCGGCCTTCCGTCAAGCTGCTGGCAGCCAACTCAACCTCGCCTCAATTGAAATTCCGCGTGCGTTGAGCGAAAAGGCCACCGCTAATTTCGAGCAGACGTTGTTGACCGAAATTGCTGATCAAGAAAAGGCTCAGTTATTCGCGACCGTCAACAAATTAGCCCAAGGCAAGACGGTAACTGAAATCGATCAGGTTAACCAGGCGCTCACTGAAAAAAAGGTTACTCATTTAATCGTCAATTTGGCCAACGGTGATGCTGACCGCCCTGATCAGTGGTATCACGACCTCAACCAAGTCTTACAAACGGCACTTCAACAAAGTTGCCAAATCATCGTCATCCGTGACGAAGGTACCGAACTGGCAACCTTAACGGCTGTAACGCGCTACTGATTTTGTAAGCGCTCTAACTATTTTTTGATGTAAGGACTGAAACAATGGACCGTCAAGAACTCTTTCAAGAATTTCAACACGCCATTTCAATTGCTGGTGAGAAAAAGGGCAATCAATTAAATGACGCCCTCGCCAACACCGTGAAGCAGTTGAAGGCCACCTCATTGGACGATGATACGATTACTGCAATCGTGACCTCGTTTAGTGAGATGTTGAAGGTAAACAATGCTTATCTGAATCAGGTGATCTACGAAGCCTTTAACTTGGTTCTCAAAACCGATGATGCAGATCATCCAGCAGAATAGGTTTAATTCATTTAAATCGTAAAAATGTCCCGCCAACAAGTTGGAATTTAAGCACTTGTTGGCGGGACGTTTTCGTTCGCTAGTAACTAAGTTAACTAAAGTTGTTCACCATCTAAAATCAGGCACCTCATAACTTCCAATCGAAGTTACGAGACGCCTGATTGATAAATCTGAAACCTAAAAATTACGGTTTCACGTTTAACCGATCCATAATGTCAGCAACCGGTTCAAGTTTATTGATTTGTGAAATTCCCAAACCAAATGATGCGATTCCGGCATCCAAATCGCCCATCAACATACCATCGTGCATCGCTTGATAACCATGATGAGCTTCATAAATCTTATCTTCACTTACGCCAGCGTTACTCATCTCAAGTAACTGATCAGCCATCTTGCCTGGTAGTGACCGGTAATATGCGGGTTGGTCCCGATACAGTAATAAGTCATCGGCATTCGATGCAATTGCTTGTTGCTTAACGTTATCGGCTAACCGACTTTCTTCTGAAAGCAAAAATGCCGTTCCGATATATAAGCCCTCTGCCCCTAACGCATAAGCTGCTTTGGCGGTCCGCGCATCCGTGATACCGCCTGCCGCCATCACGGGAACGTGTTCAGCAGCGTCAACGATCATTGGCACAATGGAAAAAGTCCCAATCACCTTTTCTGGGATGGTACCACCCTCATCAAAACCCGTGGCAACAATGATATCTGCCCCGGCAGCTTCCGCTTGTTTAGTGTCTTCAACAGTTGGCGTTAATGCCCGATAAACAACTTTGATATGATGCTCGTGAAAGGCCTTAAACCAAGTTGGTGCGACGTTTCCCGCAATAACGGCCACTGGAACTTGTTCTTCAACCATTAAATCAAACATCGGCTTCGCAAATGGGTCCGACTGGTCTTCACTACCCGAAAAGTTGAGTCCAAACGGCTTATCCGTTAAATCGCGAACTTTCCGAATCTCCCGGCGCATCCGTTCAACCGTTTCGTCAACATCGCGCGTCACCGTTGTTTGACCGGCGTTAAACCCTAACGTCCCTAAGCCGCCTGCGTTACTAACCGCGGCCACTAACTTAGCGTCCGTTAGCCACAGTAATGGCCCTTGAATAATTGGCTTTTCGATTCCCAGAATTTCCGTCACTCGATTTGGCATAGTTATAACCTCCATACTGATTTTATATTTCGATAGTTGCTTACAAGTGCTATTATATAAGCGACTTAACGATAATTCTAATAGTTATAAAATCGTCAACTATAACCATTTAGGAATACTATTGAAATTAGAGGTGTCCACATGAACAAACAACGCACGCTCCTAAGCATCCTAAAAACAGCGGTTTATTCCCAAACCATCTCCGATATCGCTGACCGGCTTTATCTGAGCCAGCCCTACATTAGCAAAGTATTAAAAGCGGCTGAAAAAGAGTATCAAACAACGTTGATCACCCGGAAAACAAAACCGATTCACCTCACGAACGCTGGCGACATTATGTTGAAGGGCCTTCAAACGATTATTGACGACGAAGATCACCTCGAAAAACAGTTAGGGGCTTCACTTAATCAAGAAAAACCGGCTTTAAACATCCTAATTACCAATCCCTTCTTAAGCAGCCTCGCCAGCGATGCCCTTTCCGATTATCATTTACAGCACCCGAATCAAAAATTCAACGTCATTATGGCGACAAACGAGCACTCCGATAACAACGCCATCGATGAAACAATTGACCTCATCATTGGCAAACGGTCAACCGATGCGCACTTTAAAACCGTGACGTTACCGGTTCAACAATTATTCTTGTTCATTTCTAAAAACTGTCGAGTTTTTAAACATGACAAAATACTTTTACCGTTTCATTTTAGCGATTTAACCGCCTTTAACAATTACCGGTTCATTGGTTTTTCAGGTTACCCTGCTTTTCAAAACTACGTCCAATTAAGTTTCCAAAAGGAGGGCATCAACTTAATCCAAACCATTACTGTTCCAAGCGCACCAGAAGCCTTACGTGCAGCTGAAAAAATTCCGGAATCCGGTACGATCACCACCGCTGAATTAGCGGAACAAACCTTTGGACAGGGTAACTACAACTTAATTCCACTCCCGGAAAAGTTTATTAGCATTGCTAACGCGATTAGTTATCGGGTGACTGCTGATCGAGATATCGTTGCACTTGTTGGTCAACTACAGGCTTACTTTGAGCAACACACCGGTAAGTTAACGGCTGACGCTACCACAAATTAACGCAAACCGCCGATTCCAACTGATTCAATTGGCACAATAAAAAACACTGCTTAAATGATGTCAGCAGTGTCTTTTGTCGTCTCCAATAACTTTTAAACCAACACCAATTTAGCGACCGCATCGTTGACCGTTGCTAATGGACCAACCAGCTTGAAACTGGTCACACATGACTAATCACGCGCCGCAATCAACCGGCCGCTAACTTCACCATTTTCAAGGCTCACAAGGCCTTCTGGAATATGGTCAAAGTCCGTTAAGGTCAATTCTGGCGCCAATTTACCGGTTTCAAAATACCGATAAACATCTGCGATATCCTCAGGGGTCCCACCACTATTACCAACCAACGTAATGTTTCTGAAGATCAAATCCCCCGTGTCGATGGTACTATGCAGAATTCCCATACCAACCAAAACAACGGTTCCGCCAGCTTTAACCGCGTGAATGGCGTCATTAGTCGTCGTATCAAAACCGGCAAAGTCAATAATCAGCTCTAGGTCATCAGCTTTCATATCCGCGATTTCGGCATGCACATGCTGAACGCCCACGCTCTTAGCCCATTCACGGGCTGACGCTTTTGTATCGGCAACGGAAACTTCACAACCTGCAATCACCGCCATATTGGCCGCAAATTGCCCTAAACCACCGGCACCGATAATCCCGACTTTCATGCCTTTTTTAGCACCGCCAACAACGAATAGTGGATGATAAGATGACATCCCAGCATCGGTCGCCGCGGCGCCTTGAATATAGGACACCGAATCTGGAAGTGGCACTAGTTGCACTTCAGGCACCGCTACTTGATCCGAATAACCACCGTCACGAAAGGCCCCAATCGTTTGACCGGTTTCGGGGTTTTGTGGTGAAACACCCACCCGGTCGCCAACGTGATACGCCGTCACATTTTGCCCAACCTTAGTGATAATTCCAGCAACCTCATGGCCTAAAATCACTGGCGCATTGACCATTGGTGCCCAACTTGGATCATGCAGGATGCCAACGTCCGTATGACAAAGTCCCGCAGCCTTAACTGCTAAAATAACTTCATCCGGTGCTGGTTCTGGGTTCACCTGTTCAACCAACGTTAACGGTGCATCAGTTTCTGTAAATTGCCAACCTTTCATGACGATTCCTCCTTAGATAATGTTAATTAAAAATGCCAATGATTAACTTTGTGATAAATGGTTTATTATCAATTATTTTAGTAACCCTATTTGGCAATCTGAACATCTCAGTCATATTTACTGGTAAATCAATGATTTGATTATTACCTCAACTTGATTTACTTGCCGTAATGATGACTAATTAAGTCAAAATATTTATCAAAAGTTAATTTGTTCACATTCTTTACTCGAGTAAAGAATACCACTTTGGTAATGTAAGCGCAATCATTTTTTGTTTTGTGAAAGGTATGCTAAACTAACGCTAATACATCCAATGACTTGATTAATCAACTTTAGGAGCGCTCAGCGATGGATACTAAACAGCAAATTTTAAATACCGCCTACACTTTATTTCAACAAAAATCCTACGAAAACGTGAGCGTTACGGATATCTGCGATGCTTGTCACCTCACCAAGCCCGCATTTTATTACCATTTCTCATCAAAAGGTGAATTGCTGATTCACTACTATGAACACGCGGTGGATCAAATTATCAACGAACAACCTGAACACATTGATAACTACTGGCAACAACTCGTTGCGTCATTCACGGCACTGATGTCGGCAAGCACCGCTATTGGCGCTGACTTAACCAGCCAGTTATTTATTACTAACCTTGGCAATAATCAAGGGACGTTTGATTTTGATGACCGCTTTAAGCAAGTTTGTGTCTCGCTAATTACGGCTGCTCAAAAGGCGCACCAGATTCGCAATCAAAGCGCCCCACTTCAACTCTTTATCGCCGCCTCAATGATGTTTACTGGGTATAACGTCTACTGGGCGATTCGAAACGGCGATTTTGATCGGCCAACTAATTTTGTCGCCTCTTTGGAAACGGTCTTTGATATTCCGCAAGCAAATCGAATCACTTTAAACGATATGCTGTCGATCAGCTAAGGTTGACTGCCATCAAATGATCACGTAAACACGCATTAAAAAAATCTAATCACGTCCTTCCTTTCCCGCTCTTGCGAACTTCCCCCACCTTTGTTATGCTCATAACAGCTAAACTGGCTACCAAAGAGGAGGTTTGCCTTACCATATGAGAATCGCAGTTGTTACCGATTCAGCAAGTTATTTAGACCCACAAGACGTTGCCGATTATCACATTCACGTTGTTCCAATTACCGTGATTTTTGACCGTCAACCGTATTTAGACAATGTTGACATTACGACCGCCGAATTTTACCGGCGCTTAAAAACCGAAAAGGCATTACCGACTACCACTCAGGTCACGTTAGGCCAGATGCAGACGATGTATGACCAATTGGCTGACGAAGGCTACGATGCCGTCATCAGTATTCATTTATCATCCGGCATCACGAGTTTTTACGATAACCTCACCACTTACCTACCCAACGTGACCAACATTAAGGTATACCCCTTTGATTCGAGAATTGCGTCTGCGGGGGAAGCTAACTTAGTCCTATTAGCTGCTAAACTAGTGGCACAAGGAATGGCTCCCGATGAAATCATTGAACAGCTCACCCACTTTCGAGATACGATCGACGCCTACTTCGTGGTAGACGATCTTTCTCATTTAGTTCGAACGGGCCGGTTATCAAATGCTTCCAGTTTAGTCGGCGGCCTCCTTCGCATCAAACCAATTCTTACCTTCAACGATCAAGCCGAAATCGTCGCAATCGAAAAGGAGCGCACGATGCGCCGCGCCTATCAAGCGATTAAACGTAAATTCCAACAGGCGGTCAACACAACCAACTATCCGCTTCGATTAACGATCATCGACGCTGATAATGCGGAATTACAGGCTGCTTGGTCCAAGGACCTGCAAGCTGAATTTCCGGATATCACCATTGATCATAGCGAAATTGGCCCGGTCATTGGCGTTCATGTTGGCGCTGGCACCATGGCACTCCTATGGGATTATGACTGGGAAAAGTGGCCACTAGATAACTAGGGATTAACAAAAAAGGATGATCAAATTTGCATTTCTACAGCATGGGCGGCACTCACGGCGATACGTCGTTTATGACCCGCCAAAAGTTCGTGACGACGCTTCGACAAGAGCTGAAGCAACCGAAACTAGATTTAACTCAGTTTCCCACACCTAAAAATCAAGCCGAGTATCAACAACTTGTCACGTTTGTTCAGCAACAGGTGTTGCCTCGGTTATCAGATCAATAACCCAAAAAACTTTCACCGGCACATTGCTGGTGAAAGTTTTTTACTGAATGTTTTAATTTTCACGATGCTTCTTTGCGCTCAATCCCAGCCAGCTCGCAATGGTTAACAGAACAGCCCCTAATACTGGGGCAACTGTCGTTTCATGCTCACTAGTTTGTGGCAACGTTGCATCTGATGTCGTTACCATATTATCAGTTGCATCATTCGCTGTCACATCATTGCTAGCAACACCCGAAACGGTTGCGCGATGAGTCGTCATCGGTGTTGAGACCGATGCCACACCCCGACCATTGGTGACTAACTCGGCACGAGTCGCTTTACCTGTGCCTTGGGTGCCATCAGTTTCGGTTACCACAGTATCATTATCCTTCTCGGTACTCGTGGTCGACGTTTTCGTCTTAGCCGGCTTAGTTGTGGTTGTTGGTAAAACCGTATCGTTATCCGTACTGGTCTTCGTCTCGGTTGGCAACGTGGTGCTGGTTGCATCAACCTGAGTCCGACTTGCAACTGGTGAATCATCGACGATTCCAGTTTGCTGCCCTGAATTTGAATCAGTTGGCGTCGTTGGGTCAGTCGTTTTGGCAAGCAACGTATACAGGTAAGCAATTTGAAGCGCTGTTCCTGGTTGGCCGTAGCCCGTTAATTGACCATTTGCCAAAATTAGATCAACGTTGGCTTTTGATACATTGTTAATTGTTTGATTAGCATCCGGGTTCGTTAAATCACTCATAGTGATATTAGCGGTGCCATCCGCGTTGTAAGTAATCTGATAAGTATGTTGTTGCGCACCGGCCGTTGTCGTAATGGTAATGCCGTTCAATTGATAATCGTTATCGGTTGTCGTTAACTTATCCGGCATCACATCAGCAAGGGAGTATTTTCCCTTATCGCTGACCGTCACTTGATTCAAACTATCCTTCAGTTGATTCTGGGCACTCTGTGGTAATTTGTTACCAGCAGTGTCCGTAATCGTACTAGTGACCTTGGTTGCAGTCGTCAACGATGTGTCAGCTTGTTGCTGAGTATCTCTGGTTGCAGTTGAACTGGTTTGTGACTCAGATGATCCGGTCGCACTACTTTCGCTAGACACCGTAGTCGGTGCGGCACTAGTTTGGCTGGTCGCCGAGCTACTATCACTGCTCGTGCTAGCAGCAACCGTTGTTGTCGACGTCTGGTTGGCCGCCGTCTTCCCCGCAGTTTGCGAGGCGGCCGGTTGACTACTTGTCGTATCAGCAGCTGAACTAGCTGTTCCGTCTGCTGATGCACCAGTTGCCCCCGTGACAACTAATCCACCAAGTACCAACGTCGAAATCAATAACCGCTCAACGACTTTACTATTCTTTTTCATGTCAGTTCCTCCAAATAAAAATTGTTGCTCCCCGTGTGTACAACTTCAAATGTAACGAAGTTAATTTGAAAAGTCAATCACCGCACGAGTAATCCGACATCATCCCAATTACCCGGTTTCATTAGCTAATTCAGATTTGGCGACGGCCATCGGTTAAAAGACACCGTGAACACTGATTCAGATTCAGACTCAAACTTATTCTAAAAAAATAGTCAGCTAATATTGTGTTCGACTGAGGAATCTCCTAAAATAGTTATTGGTTGGCACTTTGTTTGAGCTTGTGCATCTGTTAAGCTTCGCAAACCACGATCAGGTTTATATACAATACTGGATATTACATGGTTTAATTGCATCAAATCATTGCTTACACGTCAACCACCAATTATTTGGGGAAAGGAGCGCGGTCCAAAATTCTGACGACCTAAAAAGCTGACTAATTGAGGGGAAATAAGTCTTATGTCGACATTTTTAGCACTTCTGGCCATCATTTGCCTAATTGCCGGAATCGGTGCAACGGGCTGGTGGTTACTCACTAAACTTCAACAGCAGCCAAAGCACGTACGCGGGATGCGGCTCGGTTCACTGACTGCCATTTTATGGATTTTGACCGCTCTATTATTTATCGGTAGCGGTACAACCAATCATCATACTGCTTCAAACGCCCAAACTGCCGAATCAACAACAGTTAAACGGCATAGTAAACCAGCTGCATCGCCTTCGTCATCAAAGCCGGTGACGCACCACAAAACCGTTGCGACGACCACGACAACTCATCATCAATCGGTGTCACGATCATCAACTGATACGCAACAGCGGCACGCAAGTATTTTGGCTAAACTAGTTAGCTATACCAACAGTGAATCTGCCGGGCCAACCAGCAACTATTATTGGACGAACGGTAAGGCGCACTTAACTGGGTTTAGCAATTATCATGCCGGTGATTATCATTTTACCGCTGATAGTCAGGGCCGTACCGGAACCGCTCGAGCGTTGTTAACCTACTCGGAGTTCCAGTCGTCACAAGGCTCACGCCAAGGTGATCCATTAGAACCGCCTGCTTGGCCAGCGTCAAATCCACGTGTGGCGATTAATTATAGTTTGACTGGTCGGACCTATCACGGTTATCTATACAACCGAAGTCATTCGATCAGTGACAGTTTATTAGGTAGCAAGTCATACACCTCTGAGTACAACTTCACCACTGGCACCCGGCCACAAAACGTTGGTGCTAACCAATCTGGTGGTATGCGCTATGCGGAAGAAACTGCGGAAGATTACTGGGATGCTCATCCAAATACCACAAACACGATTGCCTACGAAACCACCCCACTTTATCAGGGTAGCGAACAGATTCCGCGTGGTTCGATCGTTGACATCAAGTCCTCAGACGGCACAGTGAACACCGAAATTGTGGTCATTAACGACGTTGAGGGCATTAAGATCAGTTATAACACCGGTAGTAGTAACGCCAAACCGATTACGAGTACCACAACTAACGCTCAAAGTAACCGTTCAACCGCATCGAGTTACAGCCATCCGACAACAACTCATTCGACCCATAACACGACCTCAACGACACAACAGTCTGCCGGTGCAACAACCGAAGGCCAATGGCACGTTGCCGCAGCTGGCATGGTCTACGTTTCTGATAGTAACAAGTACTATTCACGGGTCACTAACCCCGGTAACTACCAGTACGAGTCGCAATCCCAAGCTACCGCAAGCGGCGCAACGCAGGCTAGTCGTGGTAATCAGTACGCGCGGCCGTAATAACGATCTAAACTTAAGCTAAGGAGCATCACTATCTTGAAAATCAAATCAGCTTTAATGGTCGGCCTCGCCGCCCTTTCATTCGCAGGCACCATCGAAACCATTCCCGCCGTTCACACTGACGCAGCTGCGCGGGTGTGGATCGCACCAAATTATGGGAAACGGTATCATTTTAACCGAAACTGTCGTGGCTTGTACCGGGCTAAAAATCATGTCCGGCACGTAACGTTGCATTATGCTAAGGCGCATCATTATACGCATTGTCGGATTAGTGGGGATCGGTATTGATCCATGTTAGTGTCAAAAAGTTATTAACACGGTAACTGTGGATTTATCAATTCAATTTTGTAGGGAGATTAAGAAATGACGCTTAAAAAAACGGTACTGATTGGACTTACCGCACTATCACTCGGTGCTAGTTTAACAACCTTAACTGTTAACGCAACTGCAAAAACATACACAACAATTCCAGTATCATTGCGTGGCAAGTGGTACCACAGAAACTCGGATGGTAGTTACGATCGGGTGATTTTTACGAAGTATCACTACGATTTTCCTAATGAAGATGGCTCCTGGACAAAGATTTCTGGTGCAAAATTTCCTCGTTACGCAATGGGACATAGCGAACTATTTGTAACTAAGCGAAACAGTAAGGGCTATTATAATATTGGCCAATACGCAAGTGATGAATGGCCATATTGGAAGCGAACAACTCATAATCATTCAAAGGCCTTATTATTGTACCAACCACTTCCACCTTATGATTATTATGCGGCATACTATTACCCAGCCAGCCATTTTAAATAATCAGTCTTTTTTCGTTTTCAATGACCCCTTCGGCATCATAACTACTCCATGACATGAAGCCATTCATGCCGAAAAAACAACTATAAATAACTTTTTGGAAGTGTTATCAATGAATTTGAAACACATTAGCATCATTTTAGGAATTACGATATTTTCAATGTTTACCGGCTTGGCTACCACATCCACAACTGCCAGTGCAAGTTACTATCTAAACGGCAATGATTATGCACGTGAAGCTACTCACCTAGTAACTGCTAAAAAAACCGTTCGCGTTTATAAAATTCGAACCGGAAACTGTGAAGCTAATAACCGATGGACCTTTTACAAATATATTCATAAAGGTTCTCGCGTATATGCATCTCACTGGCTTATGAGCACTGGTGGCTGGATCGTTAAATCAAAGAATGTCTATTATCATAACCCTAGGACTTTCTTTCTAATCGCCAAAAGTAACTGGTACTATAAATAACTACCTATTTTAATAACTAAGAAGGCACTACCATGAAAGTATCTAAATGTTTATTATCCGGAATTATCGCATTATCAATGGGTATCGTGTTAACCATTAACCCCACGCTTGCATCCGCACAATCTCTTCCCAAACCGGATTCACGTTACTGGATTAATTATCACCCTGTTCGCGTAAGAAAGAACACCAAAGCATACCACATTCATCTCGTTTTCCCCGAATACAAATCTAACGCCATTGGTTCTCGGACATTGCGTCGCGGCACTAAAATCTACGCTCGTTACAATGGCCTCAGCTGGGCATGGATTGTTAAAGGTCATGGCATGAGGAATACAGCACGATATTTTTGGACAGTAGATAAGGCAACTAGCTCTTGGCTTTATCGTTAATTCGTCACTTTCACTAAAAAGAATACACCTAAAAGCATAAATTGTTTTCTTTAACAATTTATGCTTTTATATACGATAAAAACGATCTCCAGAATTTTTCTAGAGATCGTTTTTATTTGATTAGCCTTCAATTCAAAAAGCAGGTTCACTTCCGAATCCCCAACGAATTAAACTGCTTTGGCGTCGCAGTATAAGAAAAATCATGTTGCGTTCGAACCTTACTGTATGCTGCAATGTACGATTGTCGTTGGTACGTTCCAAGTACTCGATACTTTTTATGATGAACCGTTGCACGATAAGTCCAAAACGCCAAACCATCCGTAAATCCGCCGGCAGGTTGAGAACTGGCATCAACCATCTGCCACCAATACCGTGAATTAGAAAAAGCCGTTGTTTTCTTGACACTCAGGCGTTTATAACTGTGTCGATATTTGGCGCTATTCGACAGCATCACGTGTTTGGCACTAATTCTATGCCCCTTACTGTTCACCGTCCAATAGTTAACTGCATGCGCTGTGACTTGCATCGTCGTGTAACTTTTCTTACTTAGTGGCGCATACCAAATGCCCCGAATTGATTTTGGCGTCGTATTCGTTGACGCAGCTTCGGCATTTGACTGACTACTAATTAAACCTAAGCCTAATCCGATAGCGATCACACCCAACACTTGTCCTGCTTTTCTCATATCGCTCTCCTGAAGTAATTTTTAAATATAGTTCTTTGATCAGACTAAAAATCCGGATAATACAGCACGCCGCTAAAGTGATGCGTCCCCAAATTTCGGGCAACTTTTCTAGTCGCATAATAATGGTCACTCGTCCATAATGACGCCCCACCACCGGTGCTTAATGTCCGAATGCGGTAACCGCGATAATGACGAATCTTGACGCCATAATACTCACCATCGCCAGCACCTTGGTTCCAACCGTACAAATTAACCCAATGCATCTTATGTGCATACAACAGGGTCGCAAACACCCACGATGGATGATGACTCACATGAGTTGCGTTGAGGTTCCGCACATGAATCTTGGTAGTATATTGATGCCAGCTACCATCGTAATAATCGGTCGTTCGCATGTGCTTATACCCAAAAGTTATTCGGCTATAGTGACCATCCTCGTAATGATACCAAGTTCGCCGTAATGCGGTCGGAAAATAGCGTAGCGACGTTTTGGCTTGAGCAGTCGTGCCAGTAGCAGCAATCATTGTACCACCGCCAATTAATAAACCCATCAAAAATAATAGCACCTTAAATCTCTTAATCATCCTAATGCCCCCTTGATTTCAGTATAGCATTAGTTAAATTTAATTATTATATGATTATTTCAAGGATGATGAACCGTTAATGATTGAACCAGTCATACCAAAAACAGGATTGAACTGCTTAAACACATCAGCATTTCAATCCCGTTTTATTTAAGTAGTTAACTTTCAACGCCAAATTGAATCAGTGCAATTCACCTGAAAATACCTCATCATTTCCCTCAGAAATTTACGGCAAAACAACCACCTTACCAAAACTATCCGAACCATCAAGGTAAGCCTGCGCATCAGCGGTATGTGCCAAATCGAAAGTCTTCACCGGTGAAACACTTAAATGATGCTGTTCAATGACTTGTAGGAGCTGATTAAACTTGGCTTCAGAAACCCCGTCCGAATTATACGTCCCATCCGAACTAAAGACCGTCATGTAGGCGCCAGAAGTCATCATCGCGATTGGATCAAAATCCTTGACGCTCCAAACACCACCAAGCTCACCCGTGATACAAACGATTCCACTCTCGGTCAGCACTTTCATCGAATCAACCATGGTCAGCGGACCGACCAATTCAAGAATTTTACTGAAGCGTTGGTTAGTTTGCAATTGATTGTTTCGGTCTTCAATCACAGCGTCGAAGCCCGCAGCCATCAATCGGTCAGTCTTCGCTAGGTTTCGGGTTGTTGCTGTCACAGTAATTCCCGGTGCCATTGCCTTAGCGAGTTGAACAGCCGCCACACCAACACCACTGGTTGCCCCCCGAACCAACAAGGTATCCGTCGCCGTTAACTTCAAGTTGAGCAGTGACCCATACGCTGTAAAATACGTTTCAGGGATCGCGGCCAAGTCCGACCAGCTTAAGTCCGTTGTGACCGGATAAATGTTTTGATTGGGAATCAGCATGAATTCTGCGTAACTCCCATCAAAATTACGGCCCATGCCACCCATCAGTGTGACCACTTTTTGCCCTTTGGGTAACCGGGTCTCATCCGTCGTTTCAGCAATCTCGCCGACACCCTCAATCCCTAAGATTCGGGGCAACTTAACTGATGGTGACCAGCCATTTCGCGTAAAAATCTCAGAGCGGTTGATTCCGAAACCTTTCACTTTAATGAGCGACCAGCCAGGTTTGACGGTTGGCGTTGGTACTGTAGTGTAGTTTAGAACATCGGCGTTGCCTGGTTTTGTCAGAACAATTGCTTTCATGATTGTACTCCCTTTCTGGATAAAGTACGTTTACGATGCCAAACGGGCTTTGATTTGATGACGATTTTTCTTTTATGATACACCCAAAATTGATGATCTTCGAACCCGACACAAAAATCAGAATTAGAATTCCTAAATTCTTAAGAAGTCTAATCCTGATTTTGATCATCATCAATTATCCCAATAGCTATTTTTTCTAAACCATTAATGCACCCGATAATACCGCCGGAAACCTAAATAAACAACCGCCCCCAAAGCTGGCACTGCTAATCCGAGTACCGAAGTCAACGGATCATCAATAAAGTTGTTCCCCAGAATTATCAAGAAAGCCAACGTGGCAATAATCACCGTCCAAGGATAAGCCCAAACTCGGTACGGCCGTGGCGTATCTGGTTGACGCCGCCGCATCATCGGAACGGCCAAAATCGACAGCATGTTAAAGACTGCACCCGAGAAGACCACTAACGAGGTTAATTGATCCAGTTCACGGGTCAAAACTAACACGATTGAGATCAACATTTGGGCAAACAAACTCACATCCGGGGTTCGGAATTTAGCATGAACGTGGGCAAATGGCTTCCACAGCAACCGGTCTTGAGCCGCCGCATAGTAGTAACGCGAGAACGCCAGAATCATCCCATTTAGTGAGCTGATCATCGCCAACGCCATCGTAACCGCTACCAAAATCGTCCCAAACTGACCCAAGAATCGTTCAGCAACCGCCGTTCCTAAATACAACTGGCCGTGCTGAATGGCGTGGTTGATCTGACCAAACGGTAGTGCCCGATAAATGGCCAAGTTGAACAAAACGTACACGACGGTAGTGAACCCGACTGATAAAATCAGTGCCCGTGGCAAATTCTTTTGCGGTTCCTTCATCTCACCAGCAACGGTATTCAGGTTTGTCCACCCCTCGTACGCCCACAGCGAGGCGATCACAGCAAAGGCAATCATTTGAATAAAATCAACGGCACTCCCGCCTTTAGGCTGTTGCACCACCGACCACCGTGGTGTGTAGTGGCCCCAGAAAACGCCCAGTACAATAATTAGAATCAATGGCAACACTTTCAGGACGTTAAAAATATTTTGGACCAGTTCACCGGTATCCACCCCAAAATAGTTAATTAGCGTAAAGATCACAATCAGCCCAATTGCCACCAATTTAACCACCACGCCGTTCATCGGAATCAGCGATTTCAGCGCTAACGGCAACGCAATCGCAATGGCCGCAATGGACCCCGGACCGCCAATCAGCATGCTCTGAAAGTTAAACATGTACCCAACCATTGGTGAGTACGCTTCCGATAAATAAACGTAGATCCCACCAGTTGCGGGATTCATCGCGCCTAATTCAGCGAAACACAGGCTTCCCAACAACGTTACAATCCCGCCAATCAACCAGGCCAGTAAAGCCAGCCCCATCGACATTCCGGACCGTTCCAACACGTACGACCCAATATAGAAAATGCCGGAACCAATCATGATCCCAATTAAAATATTGCTACCACCAAAGACCCCAATCACCTTTTTTAGGTGTGGTTGTGGGGAGTTTGACTGTTCTTCGGGTTGTTGCATGGCCACCACTCCTTTTCGAATTAAGCCTATTGTACGATAAGTTAATCATTCTGTCATTAGGTGCTTGATAATTACTAGTTTTGAAATGGCTGCTCTAGTAGTATTTATGCGGTAAATCAAAAAGACCCACGTTAATTATCAACGTGAGTCTTCTTTAAGTTTAAGATAGTAGTCGGTAAATGTTATCATAATTTCCAGAAAAGGTGGTTTTTGCCGTGTGAAAGAAGTGTGAAAATCAGAAAATTCTCAAAAATTTCACAGGTTAAACCGACTATAAACGCCTATTTACCGCCGTTATCATCCTCATCAGTCTGCAGAACGGCCATGAAGGCTTCTTGTGGCACATCCACCGTCCCAACCGACTTCATCCGTTCCTTCCCACGCTTTTGCTTATCCAGCAACTTCGCACGACGGTCAGGATCACCAGTATGGATCTTAGCGGTAACGTCCTTCCGGTAAGCACGGATGTTGGTCCGTGCGATCACCTTGGCCCCAATTGCGGCTTGAATTGGAATTTCAAAGTTTTGACGTGGGATGATGCCCTTAAGCTTCACAGCAATCTCACGACCCCGCTTCTCGGCGAATTGACGGTGAGAGATAAAGCTCAAAGCATCGACCTTGTCACCGTTCAACAGGATATCGATTTTAACCAGATCACTTTGTTGGTAATCGTCCAACTCGTAATCCAACGAAGCGTAACCCTTGGTGTTTGACTTTAGTTTATCGAAGAAGTCAAAGATGATTTCAGACAGCGGCATCTTGTAGATGACGTTGACCCGATAATCATCCAGATATTCCATCGTCACAAATTGGCCCCGTCGACGTTGACACAGTTCCATCACAGCACCAACGTAATCGTTAGGCGCCATAACCGTGGCCTTGACATAAGGTTCTTCAATGCTCTTTAATGAAGCCACTTCTGGCATCTCAGATGGGTTTTCCACTTCCTTCACAGTACCATCAACCAAGTTGGCCCGGTAAGTAACGGAAGGTGCGGTGGTAATCAGATCAAGGTTAAATTCGCGTTCTAGTCGTTCCTGAACCACGTCCATGTGGAGCATGCCCAAGAACCCACAACGGAACCCAAACCCTAACGCTTGGGAAGATTCGGGTTCGAACTCCAAAGCAGCATCATTTAACTTCAACTTCTCCAACGCTTCACGCAAATCTTGGTATTTAGCGTTATCAGTTGGATACAACCCAGCGTAAACCATTGGCGCCATTTCCCGATAACCTGGGAGGGCCTTTTCAGCTGGCCGAGCGGCGTTGGTGACCGTATCACCCACTCGGGTATCGGTAATATCCTTGATGCTGGCCGTGATGTAACCAACTTCACCCGCCATCAGCATATCGCGCTTGATTGGGCCTGGTGAGTTCACCCCAACTTCAGTGACTTCATACTCAGAGCCACTGTTCATCAGCCGAATCTTATCGCCCGGTTTAACGGTGCCTTCAAATACCCGGACGCTTAACACAACGCCACGGTAATCATCGTAAATTGAATCAAAGACCAATGCTCGTAATGGTGCTTCGAGGTCGCCATCTGGTGCGGGAACTTGGTGGACGATTTGTTCCAACAAGTCTTGGATGCCGATACCTTGCTTGGCGCTGGCCAAGACAGCTTCTGATGCATCGATGCCGATTACATCTTCAATTTCTTTGCGCACTTTTTCTGGTTCAGCGGATGGCAAATCAATCTTGTTGATAATTGGCAAAATTTCCAAATTATCATCAAGGGCCAAGTAAACGTTAGCCAACGTTTGGGCTTCGACCCCTTGCGCAGCATCCACGACTAACACCGCGCCTTCACAGGCTGCCAAGCTTCGTGACACTTCATAAGAAAAGTCCACGTGCCCTGGGGTGTCGATCAAGTGAAATTCGTAAGTGTGCCCATCCTTGGCATCATACGTTAATTCCACGGCGTTCAACTTAATCGTGATGCCACGTTCCCGTTCCAGGTCCATATTATCCAATAGTTGATCTTGCATATCACGCTTTGACACCGTATCCGTCAGTTCCAAAATGCGGTCAGCTAAAGTCGACTTACCGTGATCAATGTGAGCCACAATCGAGAAGTTCCGGATATACCGTTGGTGTTCTTTCATTTGTTCAAGATCCATTTAAATCCCTGCCTTTTCTACGAAGTTCATATCCTATCATTATACCAAGCCAGCTAGCAATGTACAATTGATTACGCTGGTTTAACGGCATTTCTATCACGCAAGATAAACAAAAACCCCCAGACCTGGTCATGATCTGGGGGAAAGATTTGAAAAATTAGAAGTTCACTTCTAAGCAGAAGCTAGTATAACCGAAGTTTGTCAAAAAAGCAAAGTAAAAGTCAACATTTTAGTGATTTTCCCGAAAAATTCGCTTACAACTCTCAAAAAAGTACGGCTAATTAGCGTATTTAAGTGGTTAATATGGGTTTATTAATCGTTGATTTTTTCGTGACTGGCGTTAATAATCAGCACCAAAAACAGCGCCTAAATTCCCCAATCAGGAATCTAGGCGCTATTCATTTAGACACAGTCATTGACCCGTTCAATTACAATCTAGTTATCAAACGCATCTTTCATCTTGTCAAAAAAATTACTTTTGCTCCCTTGAACCACCTTATCACCGCTAGCTTCCGCAAAATCCTTTAATGCGGTCCGTTGGGCCTTATTGAGGTTCTTAGGGGTAACAATGTTGACGGTTACCCGTTGATCACCGTTACCGTTACCACGTAATCTTGGGGCACCCTTACCCTTCAAGCGGAAGACGGAACCAGTTTGGGTACCAGCTGGCACCTTCAGCTTCACATCACCGTGAACGGTTTGGACTTTGATTTCATCACCCATTGCAGCTTGAACGAAGCTGATGTCCTTATCCAAGTAGATATCGGCACCATTTCGCTGGAAGACCTTGCTTGGTTGGACACTGAAGATAATGAATAAGTCACCGTATGAGCCGCCATTAGCGCCGGCTTCACCTTGACCTTGAAGACGCATTTGTTGACCATCATCGACCCCAGCTGGGACGTTGACTTCAACTTCGTGCCGTTCTTCTTCGTGGCCTGAACCACCACAAGTTGGGCACTTCGACTTGATTTCCTTACCAGTACCTTGGCAGACGGGACAAACTTGTTGGCTCCGCATCCGGCCAAGTGGCGTGTTGGTTTCACTCATCACGTAACCAGAGCCACCACAATTGTGGCAGGTTTCTGGCGTGGTCCCCGGCTTAGCACCGGAACCATGACAGGTGTGACATTGCGCTTCCCGGTTGTACTTGATCTTGGTCTTCTTCCCAAAGATCGCTTCTTCGAACTTCAACGTCATCTGGTATTGCAGATCACGTCCAGGCCGTGGCGCGTTTGGGTTCTGACGGCCACCGCCGCCTCCGCCACCGAAGAATTGACTGAAGATGTCTTCGAAACCACCGCCGAAGCCACCGCCGCCACCAAAGTCACTGTAACCACCACCGGCACCGCCGCCACCAAAGCCGGCTGGGCCATCGGCAGAACCGTATTGGTCGTAGTTTGACCGCTTCTGTTCGTCACTTAGGACTTCATAAGCTTCCGTAACTTCCTTAAACTTCGCTTCCGCCCCGGGTGCTTTGTTGATATCGGGGTGATACTTCTTTGATAACTTCCGGTAGGCCTTCTTGATGTCGGCTTGGGAGGCGTCTTTCGCGATCCCTAACACTTCATAATAATCCTTGCCAGCCATATTCAACCTCCATTGCGCTTGACGCCATTTATTTTAATCGTTGCAAGTCTTAATTAGGATAGCATAAATTTCCTGAAACAAAAAGCCAAAGCCCACGATTGAGCCTTGACTTCCTGTTCGTTGATTCGTAGGGACGATTACTTCTTGTCCTTATCGTCGTCTACTTCTGAGAAATCACCGTCAAAGGTTTGACCGTCATCCTTGCTATCTTTGCTGTCACCAGTTGCTTGGCCATCGGCCCCAGCAGCGGCACCGTCAGCGCCGTTAGCAGCTTGTTCTTGTTGCGCTTGTTGATAGAGCTTAACGGAAAGGTCTTGAACGATCTTGTTCAAATCGTCCTTCTTCGTCTTCATTTCTTCAACGTTGTTGTCCTCTTGGGCCTTCTTCAAGGCATCACGAGCATCCTTAGCCTTTTGGATTTCGTCGTCGGAAACTTTGCCCTTAACTTCGTCCAAGGTCTTATCAACCGTGAATAACAATTGGTCAACTTCGTTCTTCAAATCGGCCGCTTCTTTACGTTCCTTGTCGGCTTCTTCGTTGGCTTGAGCTTCCTTCATCATCTTATCGATTTCTTCGTCGGATAAGCCCTTGTTTTCGATGGTAATCTTTTGTTCCTTACCAGTCCCCTTGTCCTTAGCGGAAACGTTAACGATCCCGTTCCGGTCAATGTCGAAGGTCACTTCGATTTGAGGAACCCCACGAGGTGCGGCAGGAATGTCAGTTAATTGGAAGTTACCCAAAGTCTTGTTGTCAGCAGCCATTGGCCGTTCACCTTGCAAGACGTGGATATCAACGGCTGGTTGGTTATCAGCAGCCGTACTGAAGACTTGTGACTTGCTGGTTGGAATCGTCGTGTTGCGATCAATCAACTTAGTGAAGACACCACCCATGGTTTCGATACCCAATGACAATGGGGTAACGTCCAAGAGCACAACGTCCTTCACATCACCAGTTAAGACCCCACCTTGAACAGCGGCACCTAAGGCAACGGCTTCATCAGGGTTGATTGAGTGGCTTGGTTCCTTACCAGTCCACTTCTTAACGGCTTCTTGAACGGCTGGAATCCGAGTTGAACCACCGTTTAAGATGACAACGTCTAAGTCGCTAGCTGATAAGCCGGCATCCTTCAAGGCGTTTTCAACTGGGATCCGAGTACGTTCAACTAAGTCAGAAGTCAATTCGTTGAATTTGGCACGCGTTAACGTTTCTTCCAAATGCAATGGGCCGGCTTCACCAGCAGAGATAAATGGCAAGCTGATTTGGGCTTCGGTAACCCCTGACAAGTCCTTCTTGGCCTTTTCAGCAGCTTCCTTCAACCGTTGCATCGCCATCTTGTCCTTTGACAAGTCGATGCCGTTAGCTGACTTAAATTGATCGATCAACCAGTTCATGATGGTCTTATCAAAGTCATCCCCACCAAGGTGCGTATCACCGTTGGTTGAGAGCACTTCGAAGACGCCGTCGCCTAAGTCAAGAACGGAAACGTCAAAGGTCCCACCACCAAGGTCATAAACCAAGATCTTTTCGTCAGAATCTTGCTTGTCCAAGCCGTATGCTAATGATGAAGCAGTTGGTTCGTTGATGATCCGCTTAACGTCCAAACCAGCAATCTTACCGGCATCCTTAGTCGCTTGACGTTGAGCGTCATCAAAGTAAGCTGGCACGGTGATAACCGCTTGGGTGACTTCGTCGCCAATGTAATCTTCAGCGAAACCTTTGATGTACTGTAAGATCATTGCTGAGATTTGTTGTGGCGTGTAATCCTTGCCTTCAATGTTAACCTTGTAACCGGCTTCGCCCATGTGACTCTTAATTGAAGAAACCGTGTTCGGGTTCGTGATTGCTTGACGCTTAGCAACTTCACCAACTGATGGTTTGCCATCTTTAAATGCAACAACTGATGGCGTTGTCCGACCACCTTCTGGGTTTGGAATGATTTTAGGTTCGCTACCTTCAAGAACAGCTACTGCAGAGTTCGTCGTCCCTAAGTCAATACCGATAATCTTATTACTTGCCATGTATGATTTACCTTCTTCTTAGAATTTATGCTTTTTTGATTGGTTGCTACTGGGCAACAACGACCATTGCTGGCCGCAATACCCGATCCTTAAACTGATAACCCTTTTGCAAGACCTGTGCAACGTGGTCTTGTTGGTCATCGTTTTCGGCCGGAACAGTTTGAACAGCTTGGTGGAAGTTCGGATCGAACTTCTCGCCTTCAGCCTTGATCTCACTGACACCGTTGCGGGTGAGGGCTTCGGTCAAATGCTGTTGCACCATCTCGATCCCCTTCTTGAGGGATTCGCCCTGTTCACCTTCAACGGAGATTGCCATTGCGCGTTCAAGGTTATCAAGGACTGGCAAAATATCATGAGCTAATTGTTGCCCATCATACTTTGATAACGCCGCTTGATCCTTCTTGTTACGCGCCTGGATGTTCTTGATCTCAGCTTCTGCTCGCAAGTACTGATCTGAAGTTTTGTCTAACTGTTGCTTCAAATCAGCTACTTGAGTTAACGCTGCTTGAAGCGCATCATCAGCCGGTTTAGTGGCATCGGTCGTCGAATCTGACGCCGTTGCTTGTGCTGAAGGATCCGCTTGAGTTGCATCAGCTTTTGCAGTTGATTCAGCTTCAGTTGCGGCTGAATCACTGGCCTTTGCTGCTTCTTTCGACTGTTTGTTTGCTTCGTCTTGAGCCACACATAACACCCCTTTACTACTGATCAAAATATCGATAATAATCAATTAACCGCTTCGCAAGTTCCTGTCGAAAGGCCCCTACTAACCCGATCATTCGTGAGTACGGCATCCGGGTCGGTCCAAGCAGGGCGATAACACCCTTACCATGCGGGCCAACCTCGTAGGTTGCAGTAATTAAACTGTAATCCTTCAAGATGTCGTTTGTGATCTCATTGCCGATCTTCACTTGAATGTGATCCGACGGCTGACCCAGCACACTGGCCATGTCATCCGTTCGATCCATCAACGTATACAGCGATTTGAGTTCATCAACGTCGCTACTATCCGAAAAGTTCAATAGATTCAACCGTCCGCCAACGTAGAAACGCTCCTGCGCGGCTTTGGTAAGGACGTTGCCAAAAATCTTCAAGAAGCCATCTGGACTTTGAAGATACTGAACGACCTGCAACGGAATCTTCGTTTGAAGATCCTGTAGCACTTCGTTCAGTGGCTTGCCCACCAGTTGATCATTAATGAGCCGAACCACCGACTCCAACTGCTCTCCGGTAACATCCGGCGTAATGTTGAACGTCTGTGACTCAACGTCGCCGTTATCCGTCACCAGCACTGCCATCACTTGGCGTTGTCCCAGCGGCACTAACCGAAATCCGCTTAAGCGGCTCTCCTTTAGTTCTGGTTTCAACGTAAAGGCTGTATAGGAAGTCAGGTTGGACAAAATCTTAGCCGATGTTTCAATGATCTCATCAATTTTGAGGAACTGGCCGTCTAACGATGACTTGATTAAATCAATATCGTTAGACTTGATTGGATCTGGTTGAACTAAATGATCGACATAGTAACGATACCCCTTCACTGAAGGGATCCGACCAGAAGAAGAGTGCGTCTTGGTAATCAAACCGAGTTCTTCCAATGCCGCCATTTCATTCCGGACGGTCGCCGAACTCACGCGCATTGGGAGTTGACTAGCTAGGGCCTTAGACCCTACCGGTACCCCGCTACTCGTGTAGTCGCGGACAATCGCCTTTAAAATCATCTTCTGTCTATCCGTTAACGTGATCATCACCTCTTTTTTAGCACTCATGTTATCCAAGTGCTAAGACACATATATAATGTATCAAAGTCGGTTTTTTAAGTCAAGTATTCCGCCGCAATTTTTAGCAATTAAATTAATCGAGTGCTAATTTGTCGTTTTTATGGGCGTCAAAATACCGTTGTGTTGCCATCGCATCCTGCTTAAGTTGCGCAATTAAGTCCTCAACTGATTCAAATTTAACTTCGCCACGTAGCTTATACAACCACTCAACATCCACGACTTCACCATAAATGGCTTCATGAAAATTAAGCAGATTAGCCTCCACCGTCACGGGACGGCCTTCACCAAACGTTACGTTGTGGCCAACCGAGGTCATCGCCAAATGCCACTTATCACCAATTTTTAGCCGGGTAACGTACACGCCGATACCTGGCAACCAATAATGCGGTTCCTGACTCACATTGGCCGTTGGGAACCCTAATGTCCGCCCACGGGCCTCACCATGCATCACGGTGCCACTAGTCCGGTACCGGTACCCCAATAACTCATTAACCGTTTGAATGTCACCGTCGTCCAAATTCCGACGAATGCGAGTTGAACTGATCTTTTTATCCTGATCCTCAGCCTTACCCACGGTTTCGATTTCAAACCGGCCCTGAGCAAATTCTGCTAACCGGTCCATCGTGGCAACATCCTTCGGCCCATAAGTGTGGTCGAACCCAGCCACAACAACTTCTGGGTGGAATTTAACCAAATACTGGTCAACGAATTCCTGTGGTTTTAAAGCCGCAAACTGGCTAGTAAAGCTGACCTGATAGACGATTTCAACGCCTAACTGTTCAAACAACGCCATTTTACGCGTGTTTACCGTTAAATAGCGGTTACTCGTTGCCGTCATCGGTTGATATACGAGCGCTGGATGGTGGTCGTACGTTAACACAGCTAACGCGATGCCCCGTTCCTGCGCAATGGCTCTCGCCCGGTTAATCACGGCTTGATGCCCCCGGTGAACGCCGTCAAAGAAGCCCATGGCCAACACGACTGGTTGGTCCAAGGGTTGGTCCGGCGCCATCGGATGGTGAATCTGAATGACTTGCATAATCTCGTCCCAACTTTCTACTTTGTACTAAACATTTTGAGTGGTTTGTATTTATGATCCACTAACTTATACAAACACTTGGTTTGATTCTGATAACGTAACGCAATGATTGGCGCATCCAAGCCCACTTCGTCTTGCAATAGCCAGACACCATGCTGGACAACTTCCCAAACCTCATCGGTCAACTCAACCTGCGGATAATCGGGGAGTGCGCGATCCAGCGGATACAAAAAGCTAAAATCATCGTTAGCATACATTTCCCGAACTTGGTCTAGAGAAAAGGCTTCCTCGAGGGTAAAGCCCCCGCTTTCGTGGCGCGTTAGTGACGACATTACTGCAGGCACCCCGAGTTGCTCCCCAACTTCGACTGCCAAGGTCCGTACGTAAGTCCCCTTCGAACAACTCACTTCAAAATCGACCGTCTGAGTTTGAGCAGCTGCATCGTAACGACTGGCCCCTAACCGCCGAAAATCGTTGATTTGAACAACCCGAACTGGTCGTTCAACTTCTTCACCGGCCAAGGCATACTGGTACAACTTCCGGCCATTAACCTTAACGGCCGAAAACATTGGCGGAATCTGCTTTAATTCGCCAACCATGCTCTGGAGCACCGCATCGATCTGATCATCCGTAAACGGCTCTTCGATAGCTTTTCGGGCCACTTCTGCACCTTCCAGATCTTCCGTTTCAGTGGCGTAGCCTAACGTCACACTCCCCCGATACACTTTTCGGTGCGTCATTAAATAATCAACGACTTTCGTGGCACTGCCAACACAGATCGGCAAGACCCCGTCAACGGTCGGATCCAGCGTCCCCGAGTGTCCAATTTTTTTCATGTGCAATAATTTGCGCAAGTGGTTCACACAGTCGTGACTTGAAAGTCCACGTTCTTTATATAGTGGGATAATGCCATCCATCATGACTAACCGCTCCATTCTGATTAAAGTCTCACGCTCAAGTATATCATAGCTTGAACACAAAAAGGCTGAGTCAAAACTTGCGTCTTGTCCTCAGCCCTGATGATTAATTAACGATCTGATTCTTGTTGATGTAACTTGTTCAACAACTCGTCAATGTGACTCCCGTATTTAACTGATTCGTCTCGTTCGAAGAATAGTTCAGGTGCCTTGTAAATGTTTAAACGCGACCCTAATTCACTTCGAATCAGGCCAGTTGCCTTAGTTAAGCCAGCTTCGGCCTTTTCACCATCCGAAGCGAGATCAGATAAGATACTGTAGTAAATCGTTGCCTGCTGAAGGTCACCAGTGACAGTGACCCCGGTAACTGTGATACCTTGAACTCGAGGATCACGAACCCGCTTCAATAAGATATCGTTAACTTCCCTTTGAATCTCTTGTTCCAGTCGTCCTACACGATAATGTGCCATGGTTTCACCACCTTCAGTTTAATAACCAACCGGCTTACTCGATTGGCACTTCTTTCATGACGTAGGCTTCGATCACGTCGCCTACCTTGATGTCGTTGTAGTTTTCGATTGTTAACCCAAGCTCATGGCCTTGCTTAACATCCTTAACGTCATCCTTGAACCGCTTCAAGCTACCGAGCTTACCTTCATAAATCACGACGCTATCGCGGATCAAACGAACGTCACTGTCGTTGGAAACGTGGCCTTCAATGACCATCCCACCGGCAATCGTCCCAATCTTAGATGCCTTGAAGATTTCACGAACTTCAACTTGACCGATCACTTCTTCTTCGTAAGTTGGTTCCAACTTACCCTTCATCGCGTGTTCGATTTCATCAATTGCGTTGTAAATGACCCGGTGCAACCGAATGTCGACTTGGTCTTGTTCGGCTTGCGCTTTAGCTTGTGGCGTTGGGCGAACGTTGAACCCGATGATGATGGCGTTACTTGCTTCGGCCAAGGTCACATCACTTTCGTTAATGGCCCCAACGGCAGTATGGATGATGTTCACCCGAACGCCTTCAACTTCGATCTTGTTCAAACTGTTAGCCAATGCTTCAACGGAACCTTGGACGTCAGCCTTGATAATAACTTCAACTTCCTTGATTTCGCCCTCTTTCATGGTATCAAAGAGGTTGTCCAGCGTAACGGTGTTCTTTGAGCGTCGTTCTTCCATTAAGGCGTTCTTAGCCCGTTCTTCACCAGCTGCCCGCGCCGTCTTTTCGTCGTCAAAGACCACGAACCGATCGCCGGCTTCTGGCACGTCACTTAACCCGGTAATTTCAACTGGGGTTGATGGCGTTGCGACCTTGATTTCTTTACCAAGTTCGTTTTCCATGGTCCGGACTTTCCCGAAGGTGTTCCCAACCACGATTGGATCCCCAACGTGCATCGTCCCTTGTTGGACTAACAAGGTTGCAACGGAACCCTTACCTTGATCCAACTTGGCTTCGATGACTGACCCAGCAGCGTTTTGTTGTGGGTTAGCCTTCAATTCCAACACTTCGGATTGAAGTAAGATCATGTCGAGCAGTTCATCGATGTTCTTGCCAAACTTCGCCGAAATCTGAACGAAGATGGTGTCGCCGCCCCAGTCTTCAGGAATCAAACCGTATTCGGTCAATTGTTCCATAACGTGGTTCGGGTTAGCCCCTGGTTTATCGATCTTGTTAACCGCAACGATGATTGGCGTTTCCGCCGCCTTCGCATGGTTAATGGCTTCGATAGTTTGTGGCATCACACCGTCATCGGCTGCGACAACTAAAATCGTAATATCGGTAATGTCAGCACCACGCGCCCGCATTTCGGTAAAGGCCGCGTGTCCTGGGGTATCCAAGAAGGTAATGGTCTTGCCTTCGTGCTTCAATTGGTAAGCCCCAATCGCTTGCGTGATCCCACCGGCTTCACCCGCAGTAATGTGTGAGTGACGTAAGTGGTCCAACAGTGTCGTCTTACCATGGTCAACGTGACCCATGATCGTCACAACTGGTGGCCGATCTTCAAGGTGATCCGTGTTGTTGGCTTCTTCTTCAAAGAACTTGTCGATATCTGAAACGTCAACTTCAACCTTTTCAGCTGCTTCGATGCCGTATTCAGAAGCCAAAATCTCAATCGTATCCTTGTCTAGTGATTGGTTTTGGTTAACCATCACACCAAGCATGAATAACTTCTTGACGATTTCAGCTGGTTCACGGTGCAAGATCTTCCCTAAGTCTTGGGCGTTCATCCCAACGGAGTAGTTCAAGACTTCTGGTAACGCCTTGTTCTTCCGTTCTGGGGCACCCTTTGGCTTGTTGGTTTCCTTGATCCGGGCGTTCTTCTTGTTGTACTTCTTGTTGTTATTGTTCCGACGCCGGTTATTGTTGTTGCGGTTGTTGCGGCCACCACCGTTACGACCGCCGCCATTGTTCAAACTGCCACCGAAACGACCTGACCCGTTTGAGCTTGAGCCGTTGTTGTTGCTGCGACTCCGGTTGTTGTTGCTCCCGTTGCTGTTTGAGTGGTTGCTTGATGATTGGCTCCGGTTTTGCCCGCCGTTTGAGCGTGCTTGACCGTTACCGTTGTTTGAGCGGTTGCCGTTGTTACTCGTTGAGTGGTTTTGAGAGTGGTTGCCTTGTGGCCGGCTGTTTTGTGACCGGTTGCCACCGTTACTACTCTGTGACCGATTACCGTTACTTGAATGGTTACTGCCATTACTTTGAGAACGGTTGTTACTACTTGAATGGTTGTTATTAGACGATTGTGAACGTCCCGTTGACTTTGCGCTCCCAGCACCTTTGTTGCCAAATGCTTCGCGTAATTGACGTTCTTCGTTATTTCCTAATGATGACATATGATTTTTCACATCAAACCCCTTTTCTTGGGCCTTATCGATAATCGTTTTACTCGACACGTTAAGTTCTTTAGCCAATTCGTAAATTCGCTTTTTGCCCATATCTTCACTCTCCTTCGGTATTGACTAGCTCCAGTAACTTTCTAGCAAACCCAGGATCTTTCACACCATACGCAGAACGGTTCATTCCCGTTGCTTGGCTCAGTTCATTTTTGGTAAATGATTCAATAAAGTCAACGTGGTAAAACGCTGCCTTATCACGTAACTTTTTGGCACTTGCTTGACCTGCGTCACTCGCCAGAATGACCGCCGCCACCTTTTGATTCCGAATTGCTTTGAGCACGAGGTTCTCACCGGTCTCTAATTGGTTGGCGCGTCTTGCTAACCCGAGTAGCTGTAAAAACGCTTCTTTAGGCGTTTTCATTGTTAAACAACTCGCGACGTGCTTGTTGGTGATCAACGTAGGCGACCAAGTCCTCGTAAAACTGCGGGTCAACCTTGGTTTCAAACACCTTGTCGAACGTCTTTTCTTTCTGAGCACGCTTAGCCGTCTCAACGTTTAGTGAGATGTAGGCGCCACGGCCAGACTTCTTACCAGTAGGATCAATCGACACGTTGTCTTCCTTGTCGCGAACGATCCGAACCAGTTCCTTCTTTGGCGCCATTTCACCAGTTACGATGTCCTTGCGCATTGGAATCTTTCGTTTTTTCATCGTCAAATTCCTCCTTAGGCTTCGGTTGAATCGTCCTCATCAGTCAAATCAGCTGATTCGGCTTCATCATCGGCACTTGCTTCGACATCAGCATCGCTTGCAGCTTCATCAGCAGCAACTTCAGCGTCATCCGTTACGGGTACGTCATCGGCAACGATTTCATCATCAACCGTTTCGGCCACATCATCAGTGGCATCATCGGCTGCTGGTGCAGCTTGTTGACCAAGCGTTGCTTCAGCTTCTGATTCTGACTTAATGTCGATCTTGTAACCCGTTAGCTTTGCAGCTAACCGAGCGTTTTGACCCCGCTTACCGATTGCTAATGATAATTGGTAATCAGGAACGATCACCGTGCAGGCCCGTTCGTTGTTTTCATCGAAAATCACATCAATGACTTCGGCTGGATTTAACGCATTGGCGATAAAGGCTGCTTCGTCATCAGTCCATTCAACGATGTCCATGTTTTCGCCACCAAGTTCAGACACAATGGCTTGAACCCGTTGCCCACGAGGCCCAACACTGGTCCCGACAGGATCAACATCGCTGTTGTTAGAACGAACGGCAACCTTCGCGCGATCGCCAGCTTCCCGTGCAATTGACATAATCTCGACAGTTCCATCGTAGATTTCCGGAATTTCTTGTTCAAACAAACGCTTCAATAACCCAGAGTCGGTTCGGCTAACAAAGACCTGTGGGCCCTTAGCAGCGTTCTCAACTCGAGTCACGTAAACCTTGATGTGATCGTGCATCCGGTAAACTTCGTTTGGCATCTGGTCTTGACGCGCCATAACGGCTTCGACATTTCCAAGACTGACGTAAACGAACCGGTTATCCTGACGTTCAACTTCCCCAGTGATGATTTCATTTTCATACTGGCTGTATTGATCAAAAATCAGAGACCGTTCAGCTTCCCGAACCCGTTGCATGATCACTTGCTTGGCAGTTTGAGCAGCAATTCGGCCAAAGTTCTTTGGCGTTACTTCAAACTTGATATCATCGCCAAGTTCGTAACCACGACTCACGTTTAACGCGTCATCTAAGCTGACTTCCAACCGTGAATCATACACTTGATCCACAACCTTCTTAACAGCGAAGACGTGAACGTCACCCTTACGTTGATCAAATTCAACATCAACGTTTTGAGCTTGACCGTAGTTCCGCTTGTAAGCGGAGGTTAAGGCCGCCGTTAACGCGTCGATCACGATTTCTTTTTTGATGCCCTTCTCAGTTTCGAGAGTACTCAGGGCACTCAATAGTTCTTTACTCATTACTAGTAGTCTCCTTTTAGCGCCTAAAACTTAATTGCTAATCTTGCTTTGGCAACGTTTTTTCTTGGAATGGTTAGGGTCTTGATGCGGCCCTTCAGGTTCACTTCTAAGGCTAACTCATCCGTGTCCACCGCTCTTAAGAAGCCTTCAAAGGCCTTTTCGCCAGACACTTTTTGGTACAGTGAGACGTGAACGTAGTGGTTCAATGCCCGTTGATAATCGGCTTCTTTTTTCAACGGCCGTTCAGCACCAGGTGAGGACACTTCCAAGAAGTAGGCCTGGGGAATTGGATCAGGATCGATTGAATCAAGCTTTTCACTCAACTCGTCACTCACCAACGCACATTCGTCGATCGTAATTCCACCGGGTTTGTCGATATAGAGCCGCAAATACCAACTTTTACCCTCGCGCACGAACTCAACGTCCACCAACTCAAACTGGTGACCCTCAACAATCGGCGCTGCCAGAGCCGTAACAATGTCTACGACGTTATCCAATCTTTGACCTCCAATACCATTTTTCCAATAAAAAGAGTGAGCATCACTGCTCACTCCCTTCCGAAATATCTACAATGGTTATCATATCACAGTTTTTGGCTAAACGCAAGGGACACGTGGAATTGAGGCGGTTTTGACGCCAATTTAGCTGACTTTTAACCTAAAATTCACTTGGCGTTTCATTCATTTTTTTATCAAACATTAATGTTTTCTTTGATTTATTTTTGACTTATCGTGTGTTTTGAATCAATCGGCTGACTTTTTTCGATATGACTTAATGACATTGGCGCCAGTTTTAACTGTTACATCAGCACTCATGATTGTTAGTTAGTCAAAGCAGGTGGCAACACACAGGTTCCGTCCGTACCCACGGACCTACATGGCCGGGTAAGCATCGAATTTGTGGCTTCACTCGAAATTGTGCGAGGAGCCACGTTAATTCACTGCTATTATCTAGCCGAAATCATACTAAGATAAAGTCAGATAAAATACGACGGTATTTTATCGCTACTTTTTGATAAAGTAGTTATGAAACCT
>NZ_BAABMI010000036.1:0-60593 GCF_054785195.1 Secundilactobacillus muriivasis
ATTTGAAAGGACACATACCAAGCACCATTCGGTTCCTGTTTAATGGTGGTTACGCCAATTCGGACACCTTTTTCATGTGGCAAATGCTTAATATTGTTAGCCGACGCTTTTAAACGCCCAACTTTAGGGATTTGAATATGGTGAGAATCAGTCACTTTAACTTTCGCACCATTAAAAATATCCTCACCAGCTTTACGAGACTTAGCCGGATAGCTGTTCTTTGTTTGATAACTGAATCGATATTGGTCTTTACGTTTGGGTTTTGGTGTCCCGGCTGAGTTGACCTTGCGCCACATGTTCCAAGACGCTTGATAATTGCGGATCGCCATGCTCGGCATGTTGGTATCTAACCGAGAATCAGTGTTCAGCCATTTCGCGTGTTGCTTAGAGCCCCAATCTCGAAAGACTTTGGCGTTATAAATGTAGCGAGCAGTATGGCAGTTGAACAACATAATATCAGCTTGTTGCGCACTGGGGTAGACCCGAATTTGGAAACCAAAACTGTAAGTGAAGGTTGCCTTAACTGCCTTCATTCGAGCCTTGATAGCCTGTTTACGTTCGTTAGACATTTTGCCTTTGATGATAAGCACCTCCCTTTGTAATTTATAAGTTAATTTTAATAAGAAAAGAAGTGTCCATCAAGAACGTATGTTCATTTTAGACAAAGTCGGTGCACCAAGAAAAAATTGCCCCATTTCTTGTCGATTATATCAAGATGTGCGAAACAACCACCAGAATGCTAAAAAGTGGAAAAATTTTAAAGCTAAGTATCAAAATAGCGTTAAGCAAACGGGCTTACATCCCCGGTTTAAAAACCGGGGCATTACGCCTAACTTTCAGTAAAACACTAAACAACCGAACTTCGTGGTCAATAATAATAGTAGCAATCACCAATACCACTCAAACACAAAGCTGATTAAAGGCGATATTGGTAAACAGCAAACCAGTTTCTCAACTCAAAGTAAGCTAAAAATTTGATTGAGTATCAAGACTATTACCGAGCCTAAACCTGCGCCAAAACTCAGGCCCCGGCCATATAAGAGAAAGGTCCCGTAGATTCCAAAACCAGGAATCCACGGGACCTTTCTCTTATATTCTGGGACCTAAACGAGTTTTGGCTCACCCTCAATCAAGCACACCAACCATATTTATGCTATAATAAAACCTTATTGTTACAAGTTATCAGTTAGATAATCTAACAATAACGGTTGCCAATGGTCATTAAACCGCGATTCTAAGCCAAATTTAATGCGTTATATAAGCCAGTTAAATAAATGAATAAATTATCGCATTTTTGATAAATATCATATATCCTATGAAGCCTTTTATAACGCATTTTTCGGTCGATGATAGGCCGGAACTACGCGCTTTTTGCCAATAATTATTTTGACCAACTGATGATTTTGGTTTAGAATTATTATTGAGTTAAAATTAAAAGCGAATGAAATTGGGCACCGAATTGTCGGTTGTTCCTGCGATGATCACTTGCAAAATTAGCGAAACTCAGAAGAACGGCAGTCTCCAGGATGCCGTTCTATTATTCATAAAAGGCGGAGGGGAAACTATTATGTCAATGATTGAATTTCACGATGTTGAAAAATACTACGGCGATTACCATGCCCTGCACGATATTAACTTAACGATCGATTCAGGGGAAACGGTTGTGCTGATCGGCCCATCAGGTTCTGGGAAGTCAACCTTGATTCGGACGATCAACGGCTTGGAAACAATCCAAAAGGGTCAATTGATCGTTAACGGTCAAGATTTAGCCAACAAGAAAACTGACATGAACCGGATTCGTAAGAACGTCGGGATGGTGTTCCAACACTTTAACCTGTACGCCAATAAAACGATTTTGGAAAACATCATGCTGGCACCACGGATGGTGCTGCATCGACCAGAAGAAGAAAACAAGAAGTTTGCGATGGACCTGTTAGACCGAGTTGGTTTAGCGGACCAAGCACCTAAATTACCAGCCCAATTATCTGGTGGGCAACAACAACGGATCGCCATCGCGCGGTCATTGGCAATGAAGCCTAAGGCACTATTATTTGATGAACCAACCAGTGCGTTGGACCCTGAAATGATCGATGATGTGTTGAACGTTATGAAGGATATTGCACGAGATTCCGATATGACCATGCTGGTGGTGACCCACGAAATGGGCTTCGCGCGTGAAGTGGCCAACCGGGTTATCTTCATGGCTGACGGTCAGATTTTGGAAGATGACAGCAAGGAGAAGTTCTTCGACGGGCAACCATCCAACGAACGTGCGCGTCAGTTCTTAAGCAAGATCATTACGCACTAAACGAGCGGAGGGGACGAAAAACATGAAACAGTTATTCCGAAGAGTCGGATTAATCGTGTCGGCCTTAGCGGTGCTGTTGGTCTTAACGGCGTGTGGTTCGGGTAAAGCGTTATCCGACCAAAACGTTGTGACGCGGGCCAAGCAAACCAACACGATTACTTGGGGTGTCAAAGCCGATACCAAGTTATTTGGGTTGATGGACGTTAAAGACGGCCGAATCAAAGGATTTGAAATCGACTTGGCAAAGGCGTTGACCAAGCAGATGTTGGGATCAAAGGGGAAGGCAAGCTTTGTTCAAGTAACAAGTCAAACCCGGATCTCACTGTTAAATAACGGGAACATTGATGCCATCATGGCCACGATGACCATTACGCCAGAACGGGAAAAGCAAGTTGACTTCTCCCGGTCGTATTTTGATGCCGGCCAATCTCTCTTGGTTAAGAAGGGGAGCGGCATTAAGAGCGTGAAGGACCTCAATAAGAAGGGCGCAACCGTCCTTGGGGTTGTTGGGTCAACTTCCGTTCAAAACATGGCCAAGGCCGCACCAAAGGCCAAAGTGCTTCAACTATCTGATTACGCGCAAGCTATGACGGCTTTGAAATCCGGTCAAGGTCAAGCGTTGACCACTGATAACGGGATCTTAGCCGGGATGGCAGTTGAAAACCCAGGTTACGAATTGGTTGGCGGCTCCTTTACCAAGGAACCTTACGGGATCGCCATCAACAAGGGCCAAGGCGAATTTAAGGGCGACATCAACAAGGCGTTGACACAAGTCGAAAAGAGTGGCGAATATAACCGACTATTGAAAAAGTGGTTCGGCAGCGTCGCTGGGTTCAATTATAAGGAGATGGAACGATGACAGCAATTTTCGCTCATTACGGTGGTGACTTGCTTTATGGATTCGGTCAGACCTTACTATGTAGTGTCATCGCACTGTTCTTTAGTTTGATTATTGGATCGATGTTTGCGATTTTTGAAACCACCCCAATTAAGACGTTACGGGTTATTGCCCGGATCTACATTGAAGTTTTCAGAAACATTCCACTGTTGGTTATCACGATGTTCTTCTTCGTGGTGATTCCAATGTTTGTGGTTAAAATCAACGGTTTCGCCGCCGGGACGATTGGGTTGACGATCTACACCTCAGCCTTCATCGCTGAAACGGTTCGGGCCGGGATCCAATCAGTTGATCCTGGTCAAATGGAAGGTGCACGGGCGAACGGCCTGACCTTCTGGCAATCGATGCAACACGTCATCTTGCCACAAGCTTTCCGTTACGTCATTCCACCATTGGGCAACCAATTCATTAACTTGGTGAAGAACTCATCAGTCCTTGCCTTCGTGGCTGGATTTGACCTGATGTATCAAGGTAACGTCATCGCATCAGATTCATTGAGTACCATGAGCACTTACATTTGTGTCGGGTTACTCTACTTGATCATTACGTTACCATTGAGTTACTGGATGCGTTATCTCGAAAAGAAATTAGCATAGGGGGTGCAATCGAATGAAAGACTTTATTGACGCATATTCATGGATCAACCTGCGTTACTTACTGGAAGGCCTTTGGATCACGGTACTCGTGTCGATTGCCTCCATTGCTGGGAGCTATGTGATTGGCTCGATTTTAGGGATCATTCGTTACGTGAACATCAAGGTCGTCTCACCAGTGGTTGGGGTGATCATTGATATTATCCGGAACCTGCCATTGCTGTTGATCATCTTCTTTACCTACTTCGGTTTGCCTAACCTGGGCTTCCGACCAAGCAGTGTCTGGGCCACAATTTTAGCCATGATCATCTTCGAATCAACGATGATCGCCGAAATTGTCCGTTCAGGGATCGTTGCGGTGGATCCTGGCCAAATGGAAGGCGCTCGGGCTAATGGTCTGAGTTATAGCCAAGCCTTGTTCAAGATTATCTTGCCACAAGCGATGAAGAAAATGTTACCAGCGTTGGTCAGCCAATTTATCTCACTGATCAAGGATACCTCATTGGCCACCATCATCGTCTTACCAGACCTGATGCATAACGCGCAAATCGTGTATGGCCAAAACACGACGTATATCTTACCAATGTTCTTGATGATCGCCATCATGTACTTTATTGTTTGTTATGCGCTGTCGTTGGTTTCGAGGGGATTGGAAAAGAGACTGAGCTAAGTCGTAGAGAGTGGAACAAAACGGTTAGAGACCGGAGCATAAGCCCATCTCACCATAAACCCCGGTTTTTGGGGTTTGTGGTGAGATGGGCTTATGTGCAGGTCTCTGTTTTGTAAAACTCGTTTCGGCGCAGGCTAATCAAAACGGTAACGTTAGCAAGCCTCACAAACATAACCAATTATTGCCAACAAGAAATTCAAATGGCGCCGAAATTATGTAATCGTAATGAACATTGCCAATTCCACTTGGTATTCTTAACGCCGTATCCCGGGCTTTGGGCGGTTTTACTGAAGTTGCCTTACATGCAGCTCTCTGCCTTGCGGAATTCGTTTAGTCTCGAGAACATCGACAAACCAAACAAAAAAACGTACGACCACCACGGCCGTACGTTTTTTGCTGTCCAATAATCTAAACTCAAACTCAACTAATCCTTACCTTCATCCACCAAATACGCCTCAAACCGATGAAAATCGATCGTCGTCACCTCAGCAGTGACCTGAGTGCCCTCAGCCAGATAATCAGTCTTCAAAACTGAAGCATGGTCATTCAGATAAGAAACCACGTCACCCTTCGCAAACGGAACCAAGAAGGTCGCCGTTACGTAGTTCGTGAAGACCTTTTCCTTGATCACGTCAACCAGCATGTCGATTGAAGCCTCATCCTTAGCTGAAACGATCAGTTCATCACCCGCGCGACTTGGAAAATCGGTGTCGGTCAAATCGGCCTTGTTATAAACGGTGATCATTGGCAGATCCGGGACGCCGATTTCAGTCAGTGTTTTACGGGTCGTGGCCATCATGTCCGCTTTATTGTCGCTGGAGTAGTCGACTACTTGAACCAAGAGGTCGGCGTTAGCAGCTTCATACAACGTGGATTTGAACGCTTCGACCAAGGTGGTTGGTAATTGTGAAACGAACCCAACCGTGTCGCTTAGCAACAACTTCTTGGCATCGGCGAACTGAAGCTGACGCACGCTGGTATCCAACGTGGCAAACAGCATGTTTTTCACCATGACTTGCTTGTCATCGTTCATCCCAAAGCGCTTGATCAACTCGTTCATGATGGTCGACTTACCGGCGTTGGTGTAGCCAATCAAAGCCACGTTAGGTAAATGCACCCGCTCACGCTGCTGGCGTTTAACCTCAGCCGATTTGTTAACATCCTTGAGTTCATGACGGACGTGGTTGATCTGACGCTGGATAGTCCGTCGGTTCAATTCGACTTGCGCTTCACCAGCCCCACGGTTGGTAAAGCCACCGCCAGCACTGGTCCCAGTTTGTTGGTCCAGTCGTTGATTCATGGCCGTGTGTAAACGGGGCATCTGGTATTGCAACTTCGCCAGTTCAACTTGGAGCTTCGCTTCTCGGCTTTGTGCCCGGTTGGCGAAGATTGCCAGAATCAGGCCAGTCCGGTCCATCACGGGGACGTCAACGACCTTTTCTAGGTTCCGAATTTGACTAGGGGTCAATTCATCGTTGGCAACGACGATTTCAGCGCCGGTGTCAATGACGGCATCGCGAAGTTCTTCAACTTTACCGGTCCCAAAGTAGGTGCCGGCAACTGGTTGGTTTAAGTTTTGTACGATGGTTTCGACGACGTGCATGTTATTGGCCACTGAAAGGGCCTTTAATTCAGCCATGGCGTAGTCGAAGTTATAGCGGCCTGTGTTCAACCCAATATTGAGTACGGGAACAAGTTCGCTTTGATCCATGTTGTCACCATCCTTAATCATTAATTGGTTTCTGTTAGTTCAGTATAGCACATCTTGGGCGCTGACCTGGTTATCAGGCCACGTCCCGATGATGGCGATACCGAAGTGGCCTAGGTCGTCAGGCAAAATCAGAAATGGATGAGCGAAAATTGGATATTAATTACAAAATCCACAGTAAAATAATAGTATTCACCATTGATTTTAATATAGACCAAAGCTAAAATTAATGGCGTACTTATTTAACAGCAATTATTTTAAGTTGTGATTGGGGAGGAACTTCAATGAAAGTTTCAAAAATATTAGGGTTAGGGGCTGTTGCGGCAGTCGCTTTAACGTTGACGGCCTGTGGCGGTAAGTCATCAAGCTCGTCATCAAGTAGTAATGGGAGTTATGCGTCAGATCAAACGGTTAACTGGATGGAAAGTTCGCAGTTACCGACCATGGATATTTCGCTGGCAACGGATGAAATCAGTATGAACATGCTGAACAACACCAACGAAGGCATTTACCGACTTGGGGAAAACAACAAGGTTGAACCTGGGTTGGCGACGAAGACGACCACTTCCAAGGACGGTAAAACGTGGACCTTCAAGTTGCGTCATGCCAAGTGGAGTAACGGTGATCCAGTGACGGCCCAAGACTTCGTTTATAGTTGGCAACGGACGGTGAATCCCAAGACCGGTGGCCAGTACGCCTACATCTTCTCCGGTGTGAAGAACGCCGATCAGATCATGAAGGGCAAGAAGGCTGTTAGCACGTTAGGGGTCCAAGCAACTGGCAAATACAGTCTGAAGGTCACCTTGGATAAGAACATTCCATACTTCAAACTGTTGTTAGGCTTCGTGCCATACTTCCCACAACACGAATCATTCGTGAAGGCCCAAGGCAAACAGTACGGGACTAAGGCAACTGGCGTGTTGTCAGATGGTCCATACAAGATCAAGGGCTGGACTGGGACCAACGATTCATGGTCACTGGTTAAGAACAACAGCTACTGGGATGCTAAGAACGTCCACTTGAAGACCTTGAAGGATCAAGTCACCAAGGATTCCGGGACTGCGTTGAACCTGTTCCAGAGTGGCAAGCTTGACGAAGCCGTCTTGAGCGGTAGTCAAGTGAAGAACATGCTGAAGGACTCGAAGATGAATGTGCGTCCCGAAGCCCGTTCTGGGTATTTGGAAATGAACCAAAAGAAGGTTAAAGCCTTCAAAAACTTGAAGATTCGTCAAGCGATGTCATACGCGCTTGACCGCAAGACGTTTACCAAGAACGTGTTGGGCGACGGCTCAATTGCCGCACCAGGGTTTGTCACTAAAGGTTTGGCCAAGAACCCTAAGACCGGCGCTGATTTTACCACCGATGCTGATAGCAAAGGCGTTGGCATTACCTTTAACGCCAAGAAAGCCAAGCAACTTTGGAAGGAAGGCTTAAAGGAAATTGGCAAGAAGTCACTGACCATCAACCTGATGTCTGACGACACACCACGTGAAAAGAACACCGCCGAATACGTCCAATCACAACTCCAAAAGGAATTGCCAGGCTTGCACGTGACGGTTTCAGCCATTCCTTACAAGCAACGGTTGGATAAGTCAGCTAAGCACCAATTCCAGATGGTCTTGACCCTCTGGGGGGCCGATTACTCAGACCCATCCACTGACTTGGACATCTTGACCTCAACCAACTCGTACAACAACGGTCAATGGACCAATAAGCAGTACGACGCCTACATCAAGGCTGCCGATAACGCACCTGCTGGCCAAGACCAACAACGTTGGAACGATATGGTTTCAGCTGAAAAGGTTTTGTTGAAGGACCAAGGGGTCATCCCACTGTATCAAGTCACGATGCCACAACTGTTGAATCCAAAGGTGAAGGGCTTGATCTACAACACGGCCGGCACACCATTCAACTTTAAGGAAATGTACGTGGCGAAGTAACGCGGTTACCTCACCAGGTTAAAATCGAAAGTCGCTCACTTTGTGGTGGGTGACTTTTTGGTCATATAGGGGATTATTTAGTTATGCCACTTTATGAAGCACTATGATTTGTATTAACTGTCGATTCCGGTAAGCGGCTAAGTTCATATTGGTGTGAGTTGTTACTATCGGGGATCATCTCATGGGCGTAGCTACACAACCTGCCGCAGAATTGCCATGAGTGATGTTGATTCGACAATCGTTAGAATCGGTTATCAGTTGATGTCTCATAACGGTGATGAACAAACTGCAATCCATTCTGATATTGGCTTAACGCACTTGAATGTGTTATTCACCCGATACGATAACGTTGCTGTTCAACGTTGATTGAGACGTTCCGCAATTATCATCGTACGACAGTTTAGCCCTTCATGATGAATTTTCGGGAGTGCGGTTTCGCTGCCGAAAGTCCGCAAACAAGAGGTCGGTCTGAAAATTGGGCCTCAGCCATGAAATTTCACTTAGCTGGTGAACTTCCAGCTTAGTGAAAGGCCGTATTCTGAGACGTGTTCTTCGGCTCAGAATCGTGCCCATGGCGTTCCAGCGCCCAAATTTTCAGATCGACCGGATGTGCCCACAATATCACCCATGATTAACGCGCAAACGAGGCCAAATTTCACAAGCCTTGACCGTTATCACTCATTACTAGCGACACGAACAACAGGTGTCATAAACGAGCCCCGTTCACCCGAAACGTTGCGTTATCAACTTTACGAAAACTTATTCGACAAAGCGAAAAAATATGCATTTCGGTGAACCCTTATAAATCAAGCGATTAGGGCTTTTTATACGATTAAGATGATAAAGCAACATTGATTTTAATGGTTTTTTAATATACAATATACACATTATTGCTTGTACTATACTTGTAGGATGTTTATGCGTGTGCATCGTGACACGCAGGGCTGTTACTTAGTGGTAGACGCTTGCACTAAGTAACTGTGGCGATACGTAGGGAGTGATCACCATGAAATTTGGGAGAGCGTTGCAATTAGGGATCGTTGCTGGGGCTTCCGGGCTGTTGTTAGCGGCCTGTGGGTCTAAGAACAGTCAGCAGCATTTAGCCGCTCATCAAACCCTGAACTGGGTCGAAACGGCTAACTTGCCCACCATGGATCCGTCTAAATCGACCGATGTTGTGAGTGGCAAAGCACTGAATAACGTGGATGAAGGGCTGTTACGTTTGGCGGCAAACGCTAAGGTAAAGCCCGGCGTTGCGAAGTCCTATGATGTCTCAAAGGACGGGAAAACCTGGACGTTTAATCTGCGCCATTCCAAGTGGAGCAATGGCGATGCCGTCACTGCGCAGGACTTTGTTTATGGTTGGCAGCGGACGGTCAAACCAAGTACGGCGTCTCAGTACGCTTATTTGTTCGACCACGTGGCCAACTATGATGCGGTGAATAAGGGTAAACTGGCACCGTCTAAGTTGGGGGTTAAGGCCGACGGTAAGTATAAGGTTGTTGTGACCTTGTCGAAACCCCAGAGTTATTTCAAATACCTCGTGGGCTCACCGGCCTTCTTCCCGCAAAACCAAAAGGTCGTTCAAAAGTACGGCAGTAAGTACGCGGCTAACGCAACTGACGCCGTGTACAACGGGCCGTTTAAACTGACCGGTTGGACGGGGACCAATAATAGCTGGCATTTGGTGAAGAATAAGCAGTACTGGAACGCCAATGCCACGAAGCTGAACCGCATCAACTTCCAAGTCATCGAGGATCAAGGGACTTGGTACAGTCAGTATCAGGGTGGCAAGGTGGATGAAATCATCACCGATGGCACCCAGTATCAACATTTGAAGCATGATAAGGAAATGCAGCTTCGTAACGGGGCCTCGACCTTCTATCTGGAATTGAACCAGCGCAAGGGCTTCTTCAAGGATAACGTTAATGCGCGGAAGGCCATCTCATTAGCAATCAACCGTCAGCAGTTAACCAAAAACGTGTTGGCGGATGGCTCGCAACCAGCCAAGGGCCTTGTCCCAACGAATTTAGCTGAGTATAAGGAGACTGACTTTGCGAAAGCCGCTTACGTTAAATCCGGGACGGCGTACAACCTGAAACAGGCAACGGCGCTCTGGAAGCAGGCGCTGAAACAGTCTGGTAAATCCAGCATCTCGCTGGAATTGTTGGCGGATGATACGCCAAACGGTAAGAAGACCGCGGAATTTATCCAAAGTCAGTTGACCAAGTTACCGGGATTGAAATTGTCTACCAGCAACGTGCCGTTTAACGTTCGGTTGAGTCGCTCTAATGACGGCGACTTCGACATGGTGATTGGTGGCTGGATCGCCGATTTTCCAGATGCGATTTCGTTTAGTTCACTGTTTACATCGACCAACGCCTACAACCGTGGCAAGTGGCAAAACAGCACTTACGACACGGCGGTGAAGAACGCTGAGGGGAAGGACGCTAACGATGCGACGGCGCGCTGGCAAGACCTGACCACAGCTGAAAAGACCCTGATGCAACAACAAGGGGTCGTGCCACTGTATCAACAAACCCAAGCGCAGATGCTGAAGACCAAGGTCAAAGGGGTCGTGTACTTCCCAACTGGCGCCCAATGGGACTTTAGTCACGCTTATATCAGCGATGCGAAGTAGAGTCAATTAAGTTAACCAACGGCTGATTTAGGTCAGTTGCTGAAAATTCTAGTGGAGGTAAGGATCGACCTGCGTCAATCCTTACTTTTACATAGCACTCATTTTTGAGCAATCGTGCTCAACGCGTTTAATTAATAGTTAGTAGAATGGAGAGGTAGCTTCATGGCGAAATATTTAGGCAAGCGGATATTTTATCTGCTATTAACGTTATTCATCGTCATCACCGTCACGTTCTTTATGATGAAGCTGCTGCCCGGGACACCGCTGACCAACCAGCAAAAACTGTCACCGGCGCAACAACACTTGATCTTGAAGCAGTACGGGTTGACAAAACCGGTTTGGCAACAGTACCTGATTTACGTGGGCGGGATCTTCCACGGTGACTTTGGGACCTCGTTCCAATTTAGTGACCAACCCGTCTCATACCTGATCTCTAGCCGGATCGGACCATCATTGATCTTAGGGGCACAAGCCATGATCTTAGGGGTCATTCCCGGTATCTTAGTCGGTGCGTTAGGGGCCATTAAGAAAAATACCTGGGTTGACTCGACCACAACCATCGTCTCAATTCTTGGGATCTCCATTCCAAGTTTCGTGTTGGCGGTTATCTTACAGTACTACGTTGGCTTGAAATTGGGCTGGTTCCCAATTGCCGACTGGGGCGGCTTCTCCTACACTGTCCTACCAACGATTGCGTTAGCGGCGTCACCGTTCGCCGATACGGCCCGGTTTATCCGGACGGAAATGGTGGACGTTTTGAATTCGGATTACATTGAGCTGGCAACGGCTAAAGGGATGAGTAAGTGGGGCGTGATTTATCACCATGCTTTGCGGAACAGTCTGATTCCGGTGGTCACCATCATCGGCCCATTGGCCGTTAACATCATGACCGGGTCAATGGTTATCGAAAACATTTTCTCAGTGCCTGGGATCGGGGAACAATTCGTTAAGTCGATCTTGACCAACGACTACCCAACCATCATGGCCGTCACGATTATGTATAGTGTGCTGTTGATGTTAGTGCTGTTACTGACCGACATCGTCTACGGCATTATCGATCCACGAATCCGAATTACGAATACCAGTAAATAAGTGGGAGGAAAATAAATGGCTGATGAAGTTAAACTGCCAGCAGATAGTTTTGAACCGTTAGATAAGTCAAAACACTTAGACAGTGAAAAAATTGCCGCGCCTAACCTGACGTTTATGCAGGATGCTTGGCGGCGGTTGAAGAAAAATAAGGGTGCCATTATTGCCATGATTTTACTGATTCTCTTCTTCGTCATGGCGTTTGGGTCAGCGTTCATTTCACCACATGATCCCAATGCGGTTCACCCACAGTTTGCGAACTTACCACCAAAGTGGCCGGGCATCGACATCAACGGCTTTAACGGGACGTTGGTACAAGCTGGTTCTCGAGTTGATGCTTACCAAGCTGCCGGGGCTGCGAGTCACGTGCACTACTGGTTAGGGACCGACTACCTTGGTCGGGATATGTTATCTCGGATCCTTTACGGGACTCGAATCTCACTGACCGTTGCCGTGGTTGCGACCATGGTTGACCTGTTATTCGGGGTTACCTTCGGCCTCTTCTCAGGCTGGAAGGGCGGCTGGGTCGATAACTTGATGCAACGGATCATCGAAATCATCATGTCGATTCCCAACCTGGTTGTCGTTGTGCTGTTGATCCTGGTGTTAAAACCCGGGATGATGTCGATTACGATCGCCATTGCCTTTTCAAGTTGGACCACCATGGCCCGGCTGATTCGGGCGCAGACGTTGGAGTTAAAGGAGCAAGAGTACGTGTTAGCGGCTAAGACGCTGGGCGAAAGTTCCATCAAGATCGCCTTCAAACACTTACTGCCGAACCTCTCAAGTATCATTATCATTCAAACGATGTTTACCATTCCAAGTGCCATCTTCTTCGAAGCGTTCCTATCCTACGTTGGGATCGGGATCAGTTCACCAAAGGCTTCCCTTGGGACCTTGCTGAACGATGGGCAGAAGAACTTCCAATTCTTGCCGTATCAAATGTGGTATCCAGCAATCGTGCTGTCGATCATCATGATTGCCTTTAACGTTTTCGCCGATGGCCTTCGGGATGCCTTTGATCCGCAAACGAAAGAGTAGGTGAACCCTGAAATGGAAAGTAACGAAACCATTTTGTCCGTGAAGGACCTCAAAATTAACTTTAAGACCTACGCTGGGACGGTCAAGGCGATTCGTAATGTCAGCTTCGATTTGAAGAAGGGCGAAACGCTCGCCATCGTCGGGGAATCTGGGTCGGGTAAAACCGTCACCACCCGGTCGATCATGGGCCTGTTAGCCAACAACGCTGAAATTGCTGGCGGCGAAGTTGATTTTCACGGCAAAGATATTTTAAAGATGTCGCAAAAGGAACTTGAAAACCTCCGGGGCGCGCAAATCGCCCAAATCTTCCAAGATCCAATGACCTCACTGGACCCAACCATGCGGATCGGCCGTCAAATCGCCGAACCACTAATGGTCCACAAAGGCGTCAAAAAGGATAAGGCAATGGCGCAGGCGCTGGAAATGATGAAGCTGGTTGGCATCACGGATGCTGAGCACCGGATCAACGACTACCCGCACCAATTCTCAGGTGGGATGCGCCAACGGATCGTGATCGCGATTGCGTTGATTAACTATCCCGAAATCCTGATTGCCGACGAACCAACTACCGCGTTGGACGTGACGATTCAAGCTCAAATCTTGGATTTGATGCGCGAATTACAAGATAAGATCTCAACCTCGATCATCTTCATCACCCACGATTTAGGCGTGGTGGCCGGAATGGCCGACCGCGTGGCGGTGATGTATGCCGGTAAAATTGTGGAAGACGGTACAGTTGACGAAATCTTCTACAACCCAAAGCACCCCTACACTTGGGGTCTGTTGAGTTCAATGCCAACCTTGGATACCAATGGTGAGGAATTACCATCGATTCCAGGGACGCCACCAGACTTACTGGATCCACCAGCTGGGGACGCCTTTGCGGCCCGGAACCCATATGCGTTGAAGATTGATACCGAAAAGGAACCACCGTTCTTCAAGGTGTCACCAACCCACTATGCGGCAACCTGGTTGCTCCATCCGGATGCACCAAAGGTAACGCCACCGGTTCAAATCTTACAGCGCCAAGAGCAGTTTGCGAAGTTGCAACAACAACTCGCCGATGCTGACCTGCACCACCAAGTTCAAGAACAGGAGGAGCAGCAATAATGGACGAGCTAAACCGTAAAAAAGTCTTGGAAGTCAAGCACCTCAAGCAGTATTTTAACGTTGGCAAAAAGGACGAAGTGAAAGCCGTCGATGATATCTCCTTTGACATCTACGAGGGTGAAACGTTCGGGTTAGTTGGCGAATCTGGCTCTGGGAAAACCACGGCTGGGCGGGCGATCATTCACCTGTACACGCCAACGAGCGGGTCGATTAAGTTCAACGACCAAGAAGTGATCGGGATGCGCGATAAGCAAAAGATGCAACAATTCCGGCGTGACATGCAGATGATCTTCCAAGATCCGTACGCATCGTTGAACCCGCGGATGAAGGTCAAGGATATCATCGCTGAAGGCATCGACATCAACCATTTGGCTAAGGACGACGATGATCGAAGCAAGCAAGTGGCTGACCTGCTGGAAACGGTTGGGTTAAACCGCGACCACGCTAGTCGTTACCCCCACGAATTCTCTGGTGGGCAACGACAACGGATCGGGATCGCCCGGGCGTTGGCCGTGCAACCCAAGTTCATCATCGCCGACGAACCAATCTCCGCGTTGGACGTGTCGATTCAAGCCCAAGTGGTCAATTTGATGAAGCAGCTCCAGCGGGAACGTCACTTGACGTACCTGTTCATCGCCCATGATTTATCGATGGTCAAATACATCAGTGACCGCATCGGCGTGTTGCACTACGGCCGGATGCTGGAAGTCGGCACAGCGGATGAAGTCTATAACCACCCGTTGCACGACTACACCAAGAGCCTTCTGTCCGCCGTTCCCGTACCTGATCCAGAGTACGAGCGGACCCGGACCCAAATTGACTATGATCCAAAATACGAAGATGGCTCTAAGAAGCGTGAACTCGTTGAGATTGCGCCACACCACTTCGTCCAAGCCAGTGAAGACGAAATTCCAATGTATCGCGACCGCGCGAAAAAGATGGGTCTGGAGCTGGTCTAACTAAACAGCAACTGGGAAGCTGAACCTGTGTCTGGGTTCGGCTTTTTTTGTTGTGTGAAGTGCGGTGATTTGCGTAATCTTTCGATTCCGGCAGGCGGTTAGGTTCCAGCTGTGGGGACCGGCCTGAGCCGAAGGGCGGTCTCAGACCTCGAAGTTAAGCCTCGCCAAAGCCCGCGCGAGTCTTAACTTCGTCCCCGATGATTGGCGGTTGCTGGAAGCCCGCCATCAACCACCAATCATCGCGGCACAGCAGGAACCTAACCGCCTACCTCCATCTTACGTGGTGCAATTCGGTACTATCGCGAATCATCTCAAGTGCTTAGCTGAACGGCTTGTTGCAGTATTGTAACGACTGGCGTTAATTCGATAAATCGCAAGCGCTGGTCAGCAGTCAATGCTTCGGAATCGCGATGAGCAAACATCGTCTTGTTCTGAACGTTGACTTAACGCGTTTGAATGCACTGATGACGCAATGCTGTAACGTTGTCATTCAACGTTTACTGAGATGTTCGCAATTGTCAGCGTGCGACAGTTTAGCCCTTCATGATAAATTTTCGGGAGCGCGGTCCTGCTGCCGACAACTCGCAAACAAGAGGTCGGTCAGAAAATTGGGCCTCAGCCGTGAAATTTTACTTGGCTGGCGGTCCTTGCCAGACTAGTAAAAGGCCGTATTCTGAGACGCGGGTTTCGGCTCAGAATCGTGCCCACGGCGTTCCAGCGCCCAAATTTTCTGACCGACCGGCTGTGCCCACAATATCAACCATGATTAACGCGTCGATGAAGCCCAACTTCACAAATCATCAAACAAAAACCGCCACCCGTAATTGAACGAGTGGCGGTTAGCTAGATTAAGATTAAAGTTCCTGATCCGCATTGTTGTAGTAATCAACGCTGATCTGGCCGTCTGTGACGGTGAGTTTAGTGACGGCACCGTTCAGAGCTGAGACCGCAATGTCGATGTCCGGCGCGAAGCGGGAGACGATACTGCGGATGGTGGTGCCGTGGGAGGTGATCAGGACGTTGTCGCCATCATTGGCGTTGGCGATGACGGTGTCGAACCCGGGCTGGAGCCGCGCCCAGAATTGGGCGTTGGTTTCGGCGTCACCGGTTGGGTCGAGGTCGTGTAACATGTCCTTGATGGTTTCGATGGAGTAGGTGCTGATCAAGTCGTTGAAGGTGTTATGCGCTTCAGGACCGCCAACCAAGTGCCACGTTGCCACGTCGTCGTTGCCTTCGTAATAGCCGAAGTTTTCTTCCCGGAAAGCGGTATTTGGAATCGCCGTAGTCAACGGGCTAGGATTGCGGGCCAAGATAGCTTCGGCTGTTTGGCGGGCGCGGGGTAGGTCGCTGGTGTAGGCTTGGTCGAAGGTAATTTTGCTGAGGCGGTCACCCGCGTGGGCGATGTCGGCCAAGCCAGTTTCAGTCAGCGGTGCGTCGATCCAGCCTTGGAGCCGGTGGTATTTGTTCAAATACGTTTGGCCGTGGCGGACGAGGTAGATGTTAAAGGTTGTCATGAAAGTTCCTCCTGAGTTAGTTCAATTTGCCAAGTTCCCGACGGATGCGGGGAGCTTCGGCTTTACTGCTGGTGAATAAAATGCGGTCGTTCAGCTTCAACGGGGTATCACCACTTGGGCGAACAAAGCGCTTCTCCCGGTAGATTTGGGAGATGGTGATGTCGTCGATGAACGGCAGGTTGCGAATCTGAATATCGGTATACTTGTGATTCCGGAGTTGAACTTCGAAGACGCCGGATTCGGTAGCAGTGAGCAGTTGAATGGTCGATGGCGTTTCAATCAGCCCGCGAAGCATGCTGATGTTGACGTCTGGGGTGCTGTAAACTTCCACGCCCATTTTGACCAGCGTTTCTTTTCGCTCATCGAGAATGTTAGGGTCTTCGAACCGGGCAATGACGCGGTTGACACCATATTGTTTAGCCGCCTTAGCGAGTCGGTAGTTTTCCTTAGAGTTACTCTGCCCCAGCACCACGATGTCGGCGTCAAAGACGTTTTCAGCAACGAGGTCGTCCGGCACTAAGTTTTTCAGTAGGTGCACGTCGGTTTCACTATTAAAGGCCCGGTAGTTCGGCTCCTGGTCAGTATACATATGAATATCATACCAGGATTTGGCCAACTGTTGGGCAACTGGAACGGTTAAGAGGTTGGTGCCGATAAAATGCACCGTGGTTGGCTTCTGGTCTGCAGCCTCAGTTGAATAGCGCTTGTTGAAGAGGAGCGGCCCGACCACGCAGGTGATGATGGCGGCTAACAGAAAGGCGCCGGACTGCTGACTGGTGATTTTGTGCAGGTGTTCGGCAACTTGCAGGATGGCTAAAACCACGGTCAAAGTCGTGCTGGTCATGGCAGCGCCCGCGAAGGCATTTGCCGTTTTAAAGCGTAGTTTCAGCACCGGGAAGACCGCCAGTTTGGCCACGAAGTAGGCGATGAGAAATACCGGGATCAGGATCAACGTTTGCCGGTCGTTCAGCAGGGTGCGCAGGTTGAGCCCCACGCCACTCATGATGAAGAAAATCGGAATGAAGAAGCCGTAGCCGATGGAATCCAGACGCACTTTGGTTTCTTCATGGGGTTCGAGTAACTTGATGACGATCCCGGCGAGGAAGGCGCCAAGGATGCCTTCAGCCCCAACCGATTCAGCGGTGGTGACCAGCGCAACGATGACGAAGAATGAGAGGCGAACGTCCAGTTGAGTGGTGGACTTGTTGATGCGGTCGAAGAACTTGAAGAAGGCTTTGAACCGCCAAACGAGAGCGGCTGCGGCGAGAAGAATCAGCAGTAACAGCCACAGTGACTTGGAGGTTGGGCTGTAGACCGAGGCGTAAAAGGTCAGTCCCAGCATGGGCACGACTTCACCTAACGCGGAGATCAGAAGCACGGTTTGACCGAATGGGCGACTGAGGAGTTCCTTTTCCTTGAGTGCCGCAATCACGATGCCCAGTGAAATGGTCATGAAGAGGATCGCTGATAACCACATGTCGCTGAAGAAGCCGGTGGCTTGCAGCAGCCAGCCGAGACCGATTGATAAAACAACGATGGTGCCGTAACTGATGAAGGCTAGGGCCACTGGCGAGTATTTCGGCGCGTCTAAGGCCTGCTTTTGTTCCAGCGGGGTGAGTTCAGTGTTTCGCTTTCGAAACAGGCTAAAGTCGATTTCTAGGCCACTGAGGAACAACAGCACGATGACGCCGACGTTTTTGAGGAGGTCGAGGGTCGTGTTGGCTGTAATCAGGTCGAACACGCTGGGGCCGAGAATCACGCCGACGATGATTTCGATGACGGCGGTTGGCAGCAGCGTGAGTTTGAAGCGCGCCATGATCAGTGGGATGAGCAGAGCGGCTAGTAAGATGATGACTAAGGAGATTTGGTCCATTGGTTGACACTTCCTTGGTGAATTTGGTATTTTGTGTGAGCTATTTGGGGTGGTGCGGGTTAGGTGGTGGTGAAGATGATGTGTGTTGAGGCTGCTTTGTGTTCGGCAGCATTGGGGCTGATGTTTTTGGTAAGTTGGGGGCACTTTCTTTGCAACGTGAGGATTGCTTTCCATTTTTGTGATTGGCGACGAGCGTTCAGGCAACGTTGTTTTCGTCGCGAGGATGATTGGATTTTTTAGTAGTCAATACAATAGAGGGGTTGTCGTCATTGATGTTTCTGGCTGCCGCGCCGAAACGTGCGGCGGGAAGCAGATAGCTGCATGTAAGGCAATTAGGCAAAATGCCCAAGCCCGGGGCTTTTTGCCTAATTGCCTTACACTCCGCTATCTAAACGCTTCCCTCCGCACTCTAAACGTGTTACACTTATACATCGAAATTCACGATTGGAGGTTCATTATGGCAGCGACAATTAAGCAACAAGAGCAAGCCCATCTCGATTCAGTAGTTGATAAGATCAAGGTGGCTCAGACCAAATCACAAGAGCGGATCGATCAAGCAGCTTCGGACGAAACAGCCATTCGTGATAATTTCTCAAATGAGCTCCGATTGAAGACCGATTCATACGGCGGCATGATGGAGACGGCCCTTTCCGTTCGGCAGCAACAACAGCTACTGGGCGAACGGCAACACAGCTGGCAACACGCTACAAACGAGTTGGCCACGTTAAAGAAAATGGAAAAAACACCCTACTTTGCGCGCATCGATTTTCACGAAGCGGGCGAAGATCGCAGTGAAACAATCTACATCGGCTTAGCGTCATTTTCAGACGAGCCGGATCGCTTCCTAGTATATGACTGGCGGGCGCCAATTTCTAGTGTTTATTATGACGGTGGGCTGGGCGATGTGACCTACCAGACGCCGGATGGTGAACAGACCGTTACGGTGAAATTAAAACGCCAGTTCCAAATTGAAGACGCAACCATTAAAACGGTGTTCGATACCGAAGAAGCCGTTGGTGATCAGATGCTGTTGGACGCTTTGAGCGAACAGTCTGACACCAAGATGAAGAGTATCGTCACCACCATTCAAAAAGAGCAAAACCAAATTATTCGAGACACCAAGTCGGATCTGCTGTTCGTTCAAGGGGCCGCTGGTTCCGGGAAAACGGCAGCCGTGTTACAACGGGTGGCTTACCTGCTGTACCGGTACCGGGGCAAGTTAACGGCTGGTCAAGTGGTGCTTTTCTCACCCAACCAGTTATTTAACGATTACATCGACCAAGTGTTGCCTGAACTTGGCGAACAAAACATGGTTCAGATGACGTATTACCAGTACTCGGGTCGCCGGGTACCGAAGTTGGCGATCGAAACGTTGTCACAGCGGTTTAGCGAAGATTACACGGATGCGCAAAAGCGAATCGATTCGCTGAAGGGCAGCTTAGACTTCTTTGATGCCGTGACCGCTTACGCCAACCATCTGGAAAAGGAAGACATGATCTTCAAGAACATCAATTTCCGGGGTAAACCATTCTTCACCAAGGAAAAGATTGCGGAAATCTACTATAGCTTTAATGAAAACTATCGCTTAGGGAACCGCCTAGACGGGACCCGCGAACAGTTGATCAAACAATTAAACCGCCGGATCAGTGCCGAAATGCGGACGAAGTGGGTCGAAGAAGCCGTTCAAAGCCTCAGCAAAGAAGACCTCGATAACCTGTTTGACAACCAACCGCGCGAATTTGAATCCGAAGATAAGGAATTTCAGTTCTTAGCACGGAAGATCGTTATGAAGGCCTTTACGCCAATTCGTCAAGCGGTGGTGCGGAACCTATTCTTGAGTATCAACGCGCAGTTCGTGCACATGCTGCGTTCGATGCCAGCTATCATTGACTTGCCAGCATTTGGCATCAGTCGCGAGGACTGGAAGGCTAGTGTTGCGCGGGCGGTTGATAGCCTGAAAAACCGGCACATTACGTTGAGCAATGTCTCAGCCTACCTCTACTTGTACGATAAGATCACTGGTAAGCACGGCGAACGCGATATGCGGTACGTGTTCATTGACGAAATTCAGGATTACACGCCGTTCCAATTGGCGTTCCTGAAGTTCAGTTTCCCACGGGCCCGCTTCACGCTGCTGGGGGACTTGAACCAAGCCATCTTCACCAAGGAAAACAGTCGCACGCTGTTGAGCGAACTGAGCACGATGTTTGATCCGGAGAAGACCCGGGTCGTTCAATTGACCCAATCGTACCGGTCAACGCAGCAGATCACCGACTTCACCCGCCACATTCTGGTGAACGGGGAAGCCGTGACGGCGTTCAATCGAAGCGGGGCGCTACCAGTGGTGAGCGTTTCGGCGGATGCGGAAAGCACGATTGCGCGCTTGAAGCAGCAGCTGGACGCCAACAACGCCGCCAAGGAAACCACGGCCATTATTGGCAAATCCTTAGCTGACTGCCGCGCCTTAGCTGACCGACTTCAAGCCGATGGCGTGAAAGTCACGTTGATTCAATCCGAAAACCAACGTTTGGCGCCCGGCGTGATCATCGTGCCATCCTTCCTCGCTAAGGGGTTGGAATTCGATGCGGTCATCGTTTGGGAAGCTTCTAAGAAGACTTACTTTGATGATGGTGAACGGCAATTGCTGTATACGATTTGCTCACGGGCGATGCATCAGTTGACCGTTTTGGCGACTGGTGAGTTGTCGCCGTTGTTTGGGACGGTGCCGGCTGAGGAGTATGTGTTGGAGGGGTAGGTTGCTGACCTGACTATTTGATTTAACTGCATTGGTACGCTTGCGAGTGTTTCGATGGGGTTAGCTAGCGCAACTGTTTGGCTTGGTAAGTATCGAACTGACTTCTTAACTGGACATTATTGATGAGGTTACTTTCACATCGAGACTGTTATATAGCCTAAACGTGTGAAAAGTTGCAGACCTCGGCCATATAAGTAGTGGATACCACGAACTTCCAAAACTTGGGAATTCGCGGCGCATGGTTCGGAGTTTTCTATTGGTAAGAATCGAACTGACTTCTTAACTGAAGATTGTTGATGAGGTTACTTTCACCTCGAGACTGTTATATAGCCTAAACGTGTGAAAAGTTGCAGACCCCGGCCATATAAGTAACGGGCACCACGAACTCCCAAAGCCCGGGAGTTCGCGGTGCCCGTTACTTATATTCTGGGATCTACCCGCAACTTTTCACACTCTCTACAAAAATGATAGCGCTTCATGTATAATAAACACAATGCATTTTGCAACGAACGGATTGAGGCGGACACTGATGACGAATGATTTAATTAACTATGATAGTTTTACCAAGGCAGAGTGGCGTGATTTTTACCAAGACGCGTCGGTGCCCCTGACACAGGCTAGTTTGAAGCAGATTCAAGCGTTCAACGACCAGATTTCGGTGCAGGACGTGCAAGATATTTATATTCCGCTGATCCACTTCCTCGGCTTGGAGATCAACCAGTTTGATCACTGGCAGAGCGTGAAGGCGAAGTTTCTGCGGCAAAAAGCGCGGCACGTGCCCTACATTATCGGAATCGCCGGGAGTGTGGCGGTGGGGAAGAGTACCACTGCCCGGCTGCTGAAGGTACTGATGAACCACTTTTTTGGCGATCAGCGGGTGGAGTTGATCACGACGGATGGGTTCTTGTATTCGACGGCTGAGTTAAAGAAACGCGGGATCCTCGACCGGAAAGGGTTCCCGGAAAGCTATGACATGAAGGCGCTGATTAAGTTCTTGAATAACGTCAAATCCGGTAAGAAAGTTATGGAAGTGCCAGTCTACTCCCACAAGGTGTACGATATCGTGCCGGATGAGGTGCAAGAAATCGTTCAGCCCGACGTGTTGATCGTTGAAGGGATCAACACCCTACAACTGCCAAGTACCGAACAAATCTACGTGTCGGACTTTACCGACTTTTCGATTTACGTGGACGCAGAGCCGGATATGATTGAAACGTGGTATTTGGAACGGTTTAAGGCGTTGTTGACGCTGGCGGCGGATGATCCGGATAACTACTATCATCACTATACCGAGGGTGATCTGGATACCGCAGTGGCAGCGGCTAAGCACATCTGGAATACGATTGACCTGCCGAACTTGGAAGAATACATTCTCCCAACCAGAAGTCGAGCGGACATGATCATTCATAAGGGTGATGCCCACATGATCGACCGGGTGATGTTACGGAAATCGTAATGTGTGCGTTACCGATTTTGGTCTAGCCGAATAATGAGAAATTAACGTTAAACCGAACAAGTTGAGTGAAACGCTTTCAATTCAGCCAGTTACCATGAATTTGCTTAAAAAATCCGGTTGGAGAAAGCCGAACAATAAAAAGTTGCTAATTTTAATTGACCGGCATTCGAAATACCCGTATGATAGTGGCATAGTGATAATTTCAGGTTTAATAAAAAGGAGTGAACGGATTGGCAAAGGTGGATTTATCGTCCTTTGATAAGATCATTGTGCTGGACTTTGGTAGCCAGTACAACCAATTGATTACACGACGGATCCGTGATTTAGGCATCTATTCCGAATTGATGTCCCATAAGATCACGGCGGCCGAAGTCAAAGCCCTTAATCCTAAGGGGATCATCTTTTCTGGTGGCCCAAACAGTGTGTACGCTAAGGACGCACTGCGGGTGGACCCAGAACTGTTCGAGTTAGGGATTCCGATTTTGGGGATCTGCTACGGGATGCAGTTGATGGCTTACACGCTGAATGGTCAAGTGGACTCAGATAATGGCCAATACGGCCGGGCAGCGATCACGGTTACCAGTGATGATGCCAAGTTATTTGCCAACACACCCAAGGAACAAAACGTTTGGATGAGCCATGGTGACTTGGTAACCAAGGTACCTGAAGGGTTTGAAGCTGTCGCAACCAGCCCTGAATGTCCAATCTCTGCGATGCAGGATACCACCCGCAACTTCTACGGGATTCAATTCCACGCCGAAGTTCGAAACACCGATTACGGTAACGAGATCCTGAAGCACTTCGCCTTTGACGTCTGTGGCGCCGAAGCAAACTGGTCAATGGATGACTTCATTGATTTACAAATTCAACACATCCGCGAAACTGTCGGTGACAAGAAGGTCCTCTTGGGCTTGTCTGGTGGGGTTGATTCCTCAGTGGTTGGCGTGCTCTTGCACAAAGCCATTGGTAACCAACTGACCAGCATCTTCGTTGACCACGGTCTGTTGCGGAAGGGTGAAGCAGAACAAGTGATGGACAGTTTGAAGGGTAAGTTCGGGTTGAACATTATCCAAGTCAACGCCCAAGAACGGTTCTTGTCGAAGCTGGCTGGTGTCAGTGAACCTGAAAAGAAGCGGAAAATCATTGGTAACGAGTTTATCCAAGTCTTCAATGATGAAGCCCAAAAGCTGGACGGCATCGACTTCTTGGCTCAAGGTACGTTGTACACCGACGTGATTGAAAGTGGGACCGACACGGCGCAAACCATCAAGTCTCACCATAACGTGGGCGGTTTGCCAGAAGACATGCACTTCCAATTGATCGAACCACTGCGTTCACTCTTCAAGGATGAAGCCCGTGAATTAGGTGAAAAGTTAGGCATGCCATCCGACTTAGTATGGCGCCAACCATTCCCTGGTCCTGGTCTGGGCATTCGGGTTATCGGTGAAATCACCGAAGAAAAGCTCGAAATCGTCCGTGATAGTGACTTAATCCTCCGGGAAGAAATCAAAAAAGCCGGCTTAGACCGCGACATCTGGCAATACTTCACCGTCTTACCAGGGATCCGTTCAGTCGGTGTCATGGGTGACGGCCGGACCTACGATTACACCGTTGGTATCCGGGCCGTAACGTCTATCGATGGGATGACTGCCGACTTCGCACACATTCCATACGAAGTCTTAGCTCAAATCAGTACGCGAATCGTTAACGAAGTGAAGCACGTTAACCGCATCGTGTATGATGTTACGAGTAAGCCACCTTCGACTATTGAGTGGGAATAAACGCCTAGTTTCTTAGGCTGAGTTCTTGCTCGGTAAATGATTAAGATGAAATTTGAAAGCTACTGTGAGTACTTAGCGATAGGTGCCTACGGTAGCTTTTTTATGTTGTTTTGAAAGTTTATTGAGCAGAATTTTTAAATACCGCTTGCCCTCAAGTGCACTTGACCGTTTAAAGTGTCAGTATAGATTAGGAGGATGAGTAAATGAAAAAAATGATTGTAACGGGCGGTTCTGGGTACGTGGCAGAGTGGGTAATCAGTGATTTATTGAATCATGGTTATCAGGTGCATGCCAGTTTGAGAGATTTGGCCAAAGCGACAAAGGTTCGAACTGCAGTTGGTCGGCAGGTTTCGGCTGAAGGTCTGACTCAGTTATCGTTTTTTCAAGCCGATTTAACCAGTGCTGATGGCTGGGCGGATAATTTGGTGGGAGCAGATGCTGTGTTTCACGTGGCTTCTCCACTCGGAAACGGGACCGAAACGGTTGCCGAACTGGTTAAGGTTGCGAAAGGTGGCACCCTAAATGTACTGAATGGTGCTAAAGTCGCTGGTGTTAAAAGAATTGTAATGATCAGCTCACAGGCAGCTGCCACAGCACCACGCTCGGTCGGCGCCGTTGAGCTCGGTAATGATTACTGGACGGATATGCGTAACCCCGAACTCGTGCCCTACTACGTGTCGAAGGTAGAAGCCGAAAAAGCGGCGTGGGAATTTGCGAAAGACAATGGACTTGCGTTAACGACGCTATTACCGGGTGGTATTTTCGGACCATTGCTTGATCCGCATGTCCAAAGTAGCAACGCGTTGGTAAGTGAACTGGTTCAAATGCCGTTGGTACCACAGGTCAACATTGAGGTGACGGATGTGCGTGACTTGGCAGTTGCCATGCGGTTGGCATTAACGACCTCAACTGCAGTCGGCAAGCGGTATAATGTGGGGAGTGAGCCGACAACTTTTCCACAGATCGTGCGTGCTTATCAGCAAGCTGGTCTTCGAAATAAGAAGTTGGCACTGACGGTTCCCAATTGGGCCATCAAAGTTGCTGCTAGAATTCAGCCAGCCTTGCGACAGTTATTGCCGCAATTAGGCGTTAGCTATTGGCATAACCGGACGCAAGTTCAAAACGACCTGCAATGGCAGACGCGTCCTTGGCAGGAAACGATGACCGATAGTGTAGCCAGTCTGAAAGATTGGGGGCTATTGAAGTAAGGAGTGTGCGTGATGAGTGAAAGCATCCAACAAGTGTCAAAACGATACGGCGTTTCGGTGGCGACTTTGCGTTACTACGATGAACTCGGATTGTTGCCACGGTTAACGCGTAACAGTAGTGGTTATCGGCAATTTAACGAAGTTGATTGCAGTGATTTGGAGATGGTGATCTGTTTTCGGCATTTAGGCCTTGGTGTTAAAGAAATCGCTTCGGTGATGGCGCCGGTTACGGATGACACCGCTCGTAATCGTAAATTGGACTTAATTGAAAAGCAGAAACAGCGCTTGTTGGCGCAAGCGGTCGACTTGCAGATGGGGCTGTTGATGATTGCAATTAAAGAACGCATTTATCGGCAACCCGAAATTGAGTCGAGGCAACATGCTCGAACGGTGATTCGAAAGTTTGTTGATGGAAAAATACGGTCATCAGCGCCTGATAGTGCGCTTGAGTTGACGCTGGCGGGTAGCGGTGAAGTTGATTGGTTTGCGGCCGAAGATTGGCCGGTGATTTCACGAGTTGTGCGGTTGTACGGTACGGTTCAAGATTGATCAGAAGTGGTACCGATTGAGTCAGGGATGCTATACTGGGTCGTAGTTGCAAAATCTGATTGATCAAAGGAGTAGGGGAAAGTGAACATCGTTAGTTTAATTTTAGTCGTCATCTTAGGTATCCTGCACATCGGCATTATGGGGTTGGAAATGTTTGCGTCACCGGCCACCCAGGCTAAGAGCTTCGGTATGCCAGAACGCTTTGTTCACCAACCAGAGGCGCAAACGGCGCTGAAAAATCAAGGCATCTATAACGGGATGCTGGGCGTGCTGTTTCTGTTGAGTTTAGTGTTGTTTAGCGGTAGTGCGCAGGTGATGGCGTTCCGGCTGCTGAGTGCGTTTGTGCTGGTGGTTGGTTTGTATGGTGGGTTTACTGCCACGAAGAAAATCTTTTTGATTCAGGCGTTGCCGGGGTTGGTGGCGTTGGTGAGTTTGTTTGTTTAACCAGAAGTTGAAAAAGCGATTATGGCGGACGAATTGGTCCACTATAATCGCTTTTTTAGTCTAAAAATTGAGTTTTAAGAGTTCATCGTGCATAGCGGTTCGTCTTGGATACTGTGCGATCACTTTGGTCCGCCATTGGTCGGCAAGTTTCACGTTTCCCGTTTTGGCAAATGCCGTCAAAATTCGGCCAAGGTGGTAATAGGCACTACGCCTATTGGCACTCTGAACTCGGCTGTTAAGACAATTGAGAAACAATGCCGTGACCTGAGTTGGGTGACTTGGGTAGGCGGTTGCACCATTGGCAATCAATAATTCAAAGTCGTCAGGGTATTTAGATAACAGGGTAAACAATCGGTCATACTCGTGTTCATCCGTAAAGATTTCGGCCGCAGTGGTCGAAAAAACAGTCGTCATAATTCGGTTCAGCAAGTGCTCTCGTTGCGTGTCCCATAGTGAGGCCTGTTTGAGAACCCCACGAAGGGTTTGAAAAGCATCGAAGGTATCCTGTTCGAAAAACTTTTTCTCTAGAACACCAGCTAATTTTGGATAGTCCTGAATCTGACGGTAGTGCTCAATTAAGGATTCTTGCCATGCAAAAATACTACTCTGATCAGCGAGTCGTTCTAGTGATTGGAAATCAGCTTCTGCCTTAATAAGCGCTAGGCGTCTTTGCTGCATGCCTATATCAGCGAAATACAGTTCCGTAAACTGCTTAGCGGTTTCAACGTCCCCTTGTGCCAGTAAGAGATCGACGTGGAGGTCGTTGAGAACGGATGTCACGAATGGATAGGGGTTCGGATCATCTAAAGTTTGGGCATACTGGTTTGCAGCAGCTTCTAACGTTGGGCTATCATCGGGGCCAAAGAAGGTGAGAAAGCCATCGAGTGCACGGATGGGCGTTGGCCAAGGGTATTTGGTTGTGAACTGTTTAAAGTGAGTTAAGATGATTTTACGAATTTGGTTTTGAGTTGATTCGTTCAGAGCTTGAAGTAGTTGAACCTCAGTTTCAATGAGATTGGCAATACTATTCGTTGTAGCGTTGGGTTCGTACATCTCATTAAGTCGCGTTCGTGTCATGCTGAGTAGTAGCACTTCCGGTAGAAACGCTAGTGGGTCTGTTGATAATCGATCGATGAGGGTGGTGACGTAGCGTTTAATGTCATCGAGATCATCATCGAAGTCCTCTTGCTCATCGAAATATAAATCGTCAGTGTAATAATCGTCAGCGTCAAAGTAATGGTCTTCGCTAAGATGTTCCGTAAATCCAGTTAAATTGAATGGTGGTTGAGTGGTTTGTTTCGGCGGTAGATATTGTTCGATTAGCGAGTGACCGATGATGTCATTTTGATTGGCGATGTCGAGAATTTTATCGATTAGATCTGCTTTTTTGAGCTTATTCAGCGCCTGTCTTAGGGCGTTGGTATCGGTAATCAGCATGGATGGCCTCCTGGGTGTTTGTTCTAGATAGGACTAAGTTACCGGAATATCGCGTTTGATGCAACCCGAGCTATGGGGCAATGAGAAACTAATTGACCGCTGCGTTTGAAAAATGCTACCTTAAACTTGAGAGAAAGCTATCGAAACGGGGAGAAATCGTGAATCCAACTATCAACTTAATCAGAAACCACGTATCAGTCAGATCGTTTACGGATGAGACACTATCAGCAGACCAAATCAAAACGCTAGTCTTAGCAGCACAGGCGGCCTCAACCGCCAGTTATCAGCAGGCCTATGCCATCATCGGCATCGATGATCCGGCGCTACGGCAAAAAATCATGCCACTAGCTGATGGCCAATCTTTTGTAGGCAAGGGTGGCAATCTGTTCATCTTCTGTGGTGATTTTAACCGCCACGCTAAAATGGCTGAACGGGTGGCTATTCCGATCACTGAGACGATTGAAGGGATCGATGCCGTCATGGTAGGTGCCATTGACGCGAGTTTGGCAGCACAAAACATGGTGATTGCGGCTGAGTCGATGGGACTGGGTGTTTGTTTTTCGGGTGGCATTCGTGATGGTATCGAAGGTATTTCGCCACTACTTAACATCCCTGACCACGTCACGCCACTGTTTGGCCTCGTGATTGGTTATCCGACCGAGAAGAACGACTTGAAGCCTCGACTGCCGTTTGAGGAAGTCTACCACGTCAACGGTTATCAGCAGAAACCGGCTGAATTGATGGCCAAATACGAGGAGGAGACCGCCCACTACTACGCGACTCGAAATGGTCACAAGAAGCCGGGTTCGTGGGCCCAAACGGCACTGGGAAGTTTACGGCGCTTGCCGCGGACGTTTATGAAGGACTATTTGAACCGGCATGGCTGGGCAAAACACTAATGGGAGTGAACAACATGCAAATTGAAACTGTGAGTAACGCAACGTTAGCATCGAGTTTAGAAGTGATCACTACGGCGTTTGCAACCGCATCCTATTCGGACGGCCACGAAGCAGAGTTGGTTGCAGCATTACGGCAAAGTGAACACTATCATCCAGAGTTCGACGTGGTTGCAATCGTTGATGGACAGGCTGTTGGACATGCGTTGCTGAGTGAAGCGCGGGTTGGTGCTGATGAGGCACTCGTGTTGATATTAGCACCGCTGGCGGTTTTGCCGGCGTATCAGAGTCGAGGAATTGGTGGTGCGTTAATTCGGGAGTTGGAATTGCGGGCGGCCGATTCGCGGTTTTTGGCGATTTCGATTTTGGGTGATCCGGACTACTATGGACGGTTTGGATATCGGTCCGCTGTTGAGTTTGGGGTGACGGCGCCGATGGCTGTTGAGTCGAAGTATTTTATGTTGAAGGCGTTGGGTGATGGGCGACTGGATGGGGTTGCTGGGGAGTTGGTTTATGATCCAGCGTTTGGTATTTAGATGAAATGAAAAAATCCGCTCAAAGTCAGTGATTGGCTTTGAGCGGATTTTTGAGTTGAATTTTGGTTTACCGAACAACGATGACGGATGCGGTAGATTCACGGACAACCGCTGCCGCAACGTGACCGACACGGTGGTGATGTGAGCCAAGTACGATAAGGTCTGGTTCGAAATCAGGAATCAAAGTATCGAGTAAGACGTGTTCTGGTCGGCCTTCACCAAGTCGTTTTTCGGCATTTTCAACACCGAATTCTTTGGCTTTTGCGAGGTAGGTATCAAGGTGCGCTGAAATTTCAGCCCGGCGTTGATCAAGTACGTCAGGTGATAGTGATTGAAAAATGTTCATGTCGCCAGTTTCTAGAACGGAAACGATGGCGAGTGGCAGGTTGGCCATTTTTGCAATCGTGCAGGCGTAGTTGAATGCCTTTTGTGATGAAATATCGTCGTCATCATCGACGGCTAGTAGTACACGATGTGGATACATTGAAGTGACTTTAAAGTCGTTTTCGGTAAGCATTGGGTTCCTCCAAATAGTTGTTTTGTTTCTCTATGTGTTAATCATATCATGGATGAGATTAGATTCAAGTGATTTTTAGGCATGCCGAATAATTGTTTTTGCTATTGATTGAGATATTGGAATGCTAAAATATTTAAGTGGAAAAAGAAAGCGCTTTCAACTGACTATATTCGGGCTTATATTGAATTTATCGAACAGTAAGATAATACTGAATCTTTTACGCAATCAATGATAGTGAGAGTGAATAAGATGGTATATGACGAATCAGATTATTTAATGATTTCGGGATTGCAACACTTTGTATTTTGCAGACGACAATGGGCATTAATTCACGTAGAGCAAGCGTGGCAGGACAACGTATTGACCTTCGAGGGACAACAGCTGCATCATAAAGCGGATCAACCAGAGATTCGGGAACATCGCGGCGATACGGTTGTTATTCGAGCACTACCCGTTCATTCAGTTGAGTATGGATTAACGGGTATTTGTGATGTCGTTGAGTTTAAACGTCAAGCAGAAGGAATTAAAATTCAACAAGCAACTGGAACTTATCAGCCGATTCCGGTTGAGTATAAGCACGGTCATAAAAAATATGATTCATCAGATGCGTTACAGTTACTTGGCGAAGCGATTTGTTTAGAAGAGATGTTAGGGTGCGCCATTGATAGTGGTGATGTTTTTTATCAAGAAACCCGACGACGAGAAACGATTCCGTTTACACCAGAGTTGCGAACGCAGTTTAAGCAAGTCGTTGCGGAAATGCATCAATATTGGCAACGGCGGTACACGCCCAAGGTAAAAACGGGCGCTTGGTGTCGTAGTTGTTCACTAAAAGAAATTTGCTTACCTGAAATGATGAAAAAACAATCGGTTTCAAGTTATCTGAGAAAGAAGCTGAGTGAATGAGACGTCTGTTAAATACACTATATATTACACAACCGGAGTCATATTTGATGCTGGATGGTGGCAATGTATCCGTCAGTGTAGATCATCAACTAATTGGCAAAATTCCGTTGATTAATTTGGAAGGTATCGTGACGTTTGGTCGATCAGGTGCCAGTCCAGCGTTGATGCAGGAATGCCTATCACAGAACATTGCGCTTTCGTTCTTATCACCTCACGGAAAATTTATTGGTCGGGTTGTCGGACCAAGTTACGGCAACGTTGTTTTGAGAAAAACACAGTATGCACGGTCGTTTGATAAAGAGCAGAGTTGTGAAATTGCTCGAAACTTTATTATCGGTAAACTCTATAATCAACGTTGGCAACTGGAACGAATGACCAGAGATCACGGATTAGTAGTTGATGTAGACGAGTTCAAAGCAGTTTCTAAAAAATTAAATGAAACACTTCAAACGTTGTCTGAGGTTAACGACTTAGAAACACTACGAGGAATTGAAGGTAATGCCGCGACACAGTATTTTGCATTGTTTCCGAAGATGGTTTTACAACAACGGGATGACTTTAAGTTTAATGGGCGTAATCGCCGACCTCCGAAAGATAGAGTAAATGCGCTGTTATCTTTCGCGTATACGCTATTGGCTCACGATGTTGCATCAGCGCTTGAAACGGTTGGACTTGATGCTTACGTTGGCTTTATGCATCAAGATCGACCAGGGAGAATGTCTCTGGCCCTAGATGTTATGGAAGAATTGAGAGGTGTTTTTGCAGACCGGTTTGTCTTGCGGCTAATTAACCGTCAAGTCATTAAAGCAGATCAATTTGTGATGGCAGAAAGCGGCGCAGTCACTTTGAAGGATGATGCCAGAAAACTATTTTTAAGCGAATGGCAAAAACGGAAGCAGGAACAAATTGTCCACCCCTATCTCGGTGAAAAAATTATGTGGGGACTTGTGCCGTTTTGTCAGGCAATGTTATTGGCGCGTTATTTGCGTGGTGATTTAGATGAATATCCACCGTTTTTATGGAAGTGAGGTTGGTTATGTATGCTGATTGTTGCAGCCTATGATATTTCGATTACTTCTGATGGCGGTCCAAGACGCCTAAGTAAAGTTGCGAAGATTTGTTCACGGTACGGCCGACGGGTACAGAATTCGGTTTTCGAGTGTAATATTGACACTCTGGCGTTTACTAAGATGCGGGCAGAGTTAGATGCAGTTGTTGATTTGAATCGAGATAGCTTGCGGTTTTATAATCTTGGAAAACATTATCAGTCTAAGATTATTCATGAAGGGACGAAGGATGTTCAGGATATTGAGGATCCTTTGATATTGTGAGAATTAGTTTTTCCAGACTACGGTAGATAATAGTATTGCTTATAAATTAATATTGAGGCACTATAGTATAGTTAGCATGCTATAGACGTCCATCAGGGATGAACATCTACGGTGTGTCGCATTTGACTATAAGTGCGTGAATTGAAATGTTTTTAAGGTTTACTGTAGTTAAGTATGGACGTTTTAAACCTTAGTTTTAACCTAAGTTGAAATTTTTAGACGTCCAATGAAAAAACTAATCCAAATTTTGGGTTAGTTTTTTTATTTTCTCTAGAGGTATCTAATTGAGGATGTCTTTGAAGATTAAGTGCAAAAATAACGATGAAAATCGTAATTGAATATGGTATGATGACCTTGGTTGATTAGACCTTAAAAACGAACTAAGATATTGACGATTCTGTTAATTTGAAATTGTAGGATGTTTGACTGAAGGAGGAATAAAAGTGAAAAATTGCGTAATTTACGCGAGTATTCTTCAAGAAAATCAATATCGTGATTTAGAAAGTCAAATAAGTTTTCTTCAGGGGTTTGCAAAGGGAAAAGGGGATACGATTAACAAGGTTTTGTTTGATGTTGGGAAAGACTTTAACCGTACTAATTGGTGTCTTTTAATGGGGCAAGTATTCAAGAAAAATATTAGTCGGATTTATGTTACGACGCCAGATCGATTTATTACGCAAAGTTTTGACCGGTTTCTACAACTTTGTAATAGTTATGGCACAGAAATTGTAATTGCTGACAAATAAAAAAATAAAAATCAATTTATTTACGTAGTTTTGGGTAACAAGTAGCTTTTATGAAAAAAGGAGTAATTATGCGACAAATTGAATTTCAAATTAACAAAATGCGTAGTTCGATAACGGAAAATGAATTCGAAATAAGTTGCACATTTGAATGTAATTCAAATGATTTGAGTAGGGATGGACCTATTCATACGAAACTACATGCTTAGAAATTGAAAATGGTGATAAAAGTAATTTTTTAGCCCAAATGGTGCAGAATCTGTGCCAGTTACAGACGGAGGTACTTTATGGCATATGAAAACAATACAGTCGAATTTGAAGTTTTCGGCAGAGAAGCACTATTTTCAGACCCATTATCCCGCGGAGGCGAAAAACTCAGTTACAGCGTGCCAACGTACCAATCATTGATTGGTATTTCAGAAAGCATTTACTGGAAACCTGGACTAATATTCCGCATTGATAAAGTAAGGATAATGAATGAAATTAGTGTTACATCAAAAGCAGTTAGACCATTTGATAAGCGATTAGCGCTAAATCACAATACGTTGGCATACTATTCATATTTAGCAAACGTAAGATATCAAGTTCAAGCACATATTGAATGGAATTTACAACGTAGTGATTTAGCAAATGATCGTAATTATAAAAAACACTTAGCTATCTTTAACAGAGCGCTAAAGGCTGGTGGTAGACGCGATATATTCCTTGGTACTCGAGAATGCCAGGGGTATGTTCGCCCAATGACGTTTGGAATGAATGATGGTTATTATGATGATCAAGATGCCTTTCCTGTGGGATTGATGTTTCATGGGTATAACTACCCAAATGAAACCGGAAATAGTATGCTTGAAGCTCGATTTACACGACCAATTATGCGTCACGGCGTTATTGAATTTGAGCAACCGCAAGATTGTACAATTGTACGGCCAATTCGAGAAATCAAAGATGTTGGTGGACATGATTTAACTCGATTTGAGTCTGTAGATGATTTGGATAAAAGATTACGAGGAGGTGAATAAGTTGACGATTTTTCAGGATTTGGTGAAGGTTTACGATAATAACCAAAACCAAGCTGGTAAATTTGAAGTTGACCGATATGGTAAACAATATACATTATTACCTTCTAGTCATGTTTCCGTGAGTATACAGTTGGAGGTAACCCTAGATTCAAAAGGAAATTTTATAACGGCAAACAAAGTAAATAAAGATGATAAAACTACGGTGATTCCGGCAACTATTCAATCAGCTAACCGTTCTAATAAACCAGTGGCACACCCATTGCAAGATAAGATAAAGTATGTTGCCGGAGATTATGATCAATATGCTGTAGCGGATAAAGATGCCGCTAAATGTCGAAGCTTATATTATGAATTATTAGCTGAATGGGCAGAATCACCTCAATCTAATTCTAAAATTCAGGCTATTTATAATTACCAAAAGAAGAATTGTTTAATAGGTGATTTAGTTGAAACCGGTGAAATTGAATTAGACGATAAAGGGCAACTTAACCCAAAGGATAAGGATTTATTTGTGCGTTTTAATATTAATGATAAAGATCCGAATTCACCGGTAGTCTGGCAAGATCAAGTATTATTTCAATCTTGGATTGATTTTTACACATTAAAGTTGGTTGATACACAGCCGATTGATGTTGATTATTTGACAGGTGAACGTGTGCCAACAACTAAATTGAGTGAAAAAAATATCAATCCCGCAACAAGTGGTGCAAAATTAATATCAGCCAATGACGCCGCAAATTTCACTTATCGTGGTATTTTTCAGGGAGATGATTTTTATAGCGTGGGTTATGATTCATCTCAAAAAATGGTACATGCATTAAAATGGTTGATTCAACGTCAAGGATTAAAAAGCGGATCACGAGTATTTCTTTTTTGGATGGATAATCCCGATGACAATCGAGATGTAATGGCAGTTACGGGTAGTTGTATTGATGGACTTGCTTATTTAGATACGTTGGATGAACAGGAAAAAGACACCACTGTAGACGGATTAGATTATTTAGATTCAATCAGTGAGGAAGATAGTACTGATACTGACGATTCTCACCCAGAAACGGGAGCGTCAATTGCTAAGGCGTATCGGAGACGTATTCAAGGCTATTCAGATAAGTTAGATGAACGCGGTACTGTTCATGCTATGTTTTTAGATGCTGCAACTACCGGTCGAATGGCCACTGTTTATTTTAATGACATGGTCGGTGGAACCTTCAAAAAGAACTTAGAATTATGGACAAATAATTGCGTTGCAGTTTTAGCTGGTCAAAGGATATGGCAACCTAGTGCCCGAGCGTTAGTTCGCAGTACGTATACTAATGGTCGCGGTGGCCAACGTACCGATGTTATTGAAAAACAAGCATTAAGTCGAATTATTATTAATATCATAAACGGTCAATCAATTTCTGATGATTTACTGAGAACACTGTATATTAAGATTCTTCATCCGCAAAGCTACGAAAAATTGAAGCAGTGGCAAAATGATCTATACACATACACCGCAGTTGATTTTTATAATTATAGTGTACGAGGAGGTAAACCAAACATGACATTAAATCGAGCAGAAACAGATCGATCTTATCTGTATGGTAGATTGTTAGGAATTGCTGACGATGTCGAAAGTAAGGCACTTGAGTTAAAACGGCGGAAAAATAGTAACGTTTCAGATAGAATGACGACCGCATTAAGATTTTTTACCAATTTTGCTGAAAGACCTGCAACAACTTGGACTCGAATTTTACAGAGCCTAATTCGTTCATCATTCCCGCAAATTAAAAATGAAGAACAAATCTATTACAAACAAGAAATTAAGGAAATTTCAAATTTTTTAAATGATTTAAATGATGACCAGCCGTTAAATAATAGCTATGTTAAAGGATTTATGCACCAACAAGTGGCTGACGATGATTATATGGCATCACTTAAAGCGGAAAAACATTCCAAGGAGGAATAATACGATGACAGAATTAAAACACAAAATTGATTTTTCACTAATTATTGGTGTTAAAAATGCAAATCCTAACGGTGATCCATTAGACGGAAACCGTCCGAGAGTGAATGCAGATAATTATGGCGAAATTAGTGACGTTGCCATCAAGCGTAAAATTCGGAATCGTTGGCAGGATATGAACAAACCGATTTTAGTTCAGATGCAAGAGCGGGTTAAAGATGGTGTCATGAACATTCGTGATCGGGTTAAAATGAGCGAGTCGGTACAGGAGGCCATTAAGGCAAAGAAAGAGAAGAAGAATCATTGGCGTGATGAATTTATTGGTGCTGCTTGCAAAGAGTGGTTAGATGTCAGAGCATTTGGGCAAGTCATGCCATTTTCTAAAAAGAGTCTTAATGACGGTCTTGATGGTGTTTCAATTGGTATTCGTGGACCTGTATCAATTCAAGCAGCGTACACAACTGAACCTATCATGATTAAAGAAGAACAGATTACAAAATCGATTAATTTGGAACCAGGTGAGGGCAAGGGGAGTGACACGATGGGAACAAAAGCCGCCGTACCTTTCGCTGTATATCAGTGTAATGGTTCCATTAATGTTGAGCAGGCACAACAAACTGGTTTTAGTGTGGAAGACGCTGAGGATTTGAAACAAGCCCTAAGAACTTTATTTGTAAATGATTCCTCATCGGCTCGTCCAGAGGGATCAATGGCCGTTCTGAAATTGGTTTGGTGGGAACACAGCACAATGCTAGGGAAAGTACCGCCATATGTGTTACATGACCTTGTTAGTGCGAAGGTTAATGCTGGTGTCAATAAATTTAGCGAAGTTGAAATTTCGATTGGTGAACCAGATGATATGACTGGAATTACTCGGGATGTCATTGATGGATATTAAAATCCACGTTTTATGGATGGTGCGAAGGTAAAGTGCACATGTATTTTAAGAGGGTTTCGCACCGATAATATATGACAATTTAGAGTTTAAAGTTAATTGAGCGGCTTTAAATTGTTGATTAGTTTAAGTATTAGGCTACATCTAGTGATAAGTTATTTTTAAACACTAGATGTAGCACGTGCCTCTTCGTAGGAGGTACGTGAATTGAAATACTTAATTGTGATGCGGGAACTTTGACAGTAGTTCGTGCCTCTTCGTAGGAGGTACGTGAATTGAAATCAGCATTTGAGCCTTGCCGGAACCATCGGAGTAACGTGCCTCTTCGTAGGAGGTACGTGAATTGAAATTCGTGTAATTTAGTGTTGACAGTTATGTAATCATCGTGCCTCTTCGTAGGAGGTACGTGAATTGAAATTGCAGGTCAAGGGTGATTCGTTTGCCAAGATTGTCGTGCCTCTTCGTAGGAGGTACGTGAATTGAAATCAAGTATTTCCCAGTTAATCCCCGATTGTAGGGAACGTGCCTCTTCGTAGGAGGTACGTGAATTGAAATAACAATCCTTTAGTCGACACTGGGAAGTTGCATGACCGTGCCTCTTCGTAGGAGGTACGTGAATTGAAATGTACAAAAATGTTTTGTTGACCGAAACAGATTTTCGTGCCTCTTCGTAGGAGGTACGTGAATTGAAATCCCAACTGGAGTGGTGATGATCGCAACTGGACCTCGTGCCTCTTCGTAGGAGGTACGTGAATTGAAATGACAGCGTAAGTGTAGTATGAGTTAGAGTTAAACCGTGCCTCTTCGTAGGAGGTACGTGAATTGAAATCTATATAAACCCCAAAAACGGCGACAAGCGCCGATCGTGCCTCTTCGTAGGAGGTACGTGAATTGAAATAGGCATTGATTGCTGAAATGGCTCCGGCCTATGACGTGCCTCTTCGTAGGAGGTACGTGAATTGAAATAAGACGCAACTGTAGCGACAGGGTTTCAACCATCGTGCCTCTTCGTAGGAGGTACGTGAATTGAAATAAAAAACACACTGGAAGCGGGAACGATATATAACGCGTGCCTCTTCGTAGGAGGTACGTGAATTGAAATCAAAGAATCAGATGAAAAATATCGACTTATATAACCGTGCCTCTTCGTAGGAGGTACGTGAATTGAAATACGAATTTGTTTAGATGCTTGGATAAGAACTCCGCGTGCCTCTTCGTAGGAGGTACGTGAATTGAAATAATTATCCTTTTTCGTTCAGCCTTGTAGACTTTACCGTGCCTCTTCGTAGGAGGTACGTGAATTGAAATAATCACTTGGAATGAAGCCATTGCGGAAGTTAAGCGTGCCTCTTCGTAGGAGGTACGTGAATTGAAATAAATTTGTAGTGAGTAATTCTGGGTACGTTGACCGCCGTGCCTCTTCGTAGGAGGTACGTGAATTGAAATGGCGCGTGGTGGCTGCATCAGCGTCACTGACCTGCGTGCCTCTTCGTAGGAGGTACGTGAATTGAAATAAACGCGCCGTCTACAAACGCTTCCGGCTTGTCGGTCGTGCCTCTTCGTAGGAGGTACGTGAATTGAAATGGTAATCGTGCCATACGGCGATTCGGCGACTAGCCCGTGCCTCTTCGTAGGAGGTACGTGAATTGAAATCATCATCACCAATGCTCACATTAAACACGGTACCGTCGTGCCTCTTCGTAGGAGGTACGTGAATTGAAATTTTTCGGTGTAGCTCACCTTGAAAATGTAGCCCCGTGCCTCTTCGTAGGAGGTACGTGAATTGAAATAATGGGTGATACCTACCAGCGTTTCGGGGACCAACCGTGCCTCTTCGTAGGAGGTACGTGAATTGAAATCGCTAACCCTTGAAGCACTGATTACTCAGTTGCGTCGTGCCTCTTCGTAGGAGGTACGTGAATTGAAATACCGCGTCCACACAATCATCAATTCGGCGCTTATCGTGCCTCTTCGTAGGAGGTACGTGAATTGAAATTTTCACCTGCGCTTCGATTTGGTCGGCGGTCATGACGTGCCTCTTCGTAGGAGGTACGTGAATTGAAATCCAGTAACGGTCAAAGTCCAGCTCGAACGGTGTCCGTGCCTCTTCGTAGGAGGTACGTGAATTGAAATAAACAACTTGGCGCCTAAAGCGTGTTGTTGAAAGTCGTGCCTCTTCGTAGGAGGTACGTGAATTGAAATACACACAATTATTGGCAAGTTCAGCAATCGAAGACCGTGCCTCTTCGTAGGAGGTACGTGAATTGAAATGTGAGCATAAATAGCCCACGATTTAGCAACAAACTTCGTGCCTCTTCGTAGGAGGTACGTGAATTGAAATCAGCCCAATAAATGTAGCTGTGACCAAAGCTATTCCGTGCCTCTTCGTAGGAGGTACGTGAATTGAAATGAGGAGGCTGCGGGCATGACGTGGGATAACCTCGACGTGCCTCTTCGTAGGAGGTACGTGAATTGAAATGCTTCAAAGGGACCGACAAGTCCCGGAAAATGAACGTGCCTCTTCGTAGGAGGTACGTGAATTGAAATAAAAGCCGGTTGAGGGGTCATCCATGACCCACAAATCGTGCCTCTTCGTAGGAGGTACGTGAATTGAAATTTTTAGCCACCCTCCGGAAAGGGGGCCGTTTTATCGTGCCTCTTCGTAGGAGGTACGTGAATTGAAATCCGTAATCGCGTGTGATTAAACCGGGTTGACCGACCGTGCCTCTTCGTAGGAGGTACGTGAATTGAAATGTCCATAGGTATATCCGTAAGCGATAGATTATCCTCGTGCCTCTTCGTAGGAGGTACGTGAATTGAAATTAACCAGAGTAGTAACAGAATCAAGTGTAAAAAGCGTGCCTCTTCGTAGGAGGTACGTGAATTGAAATTACGCGCATTAAAAGGATCAGGGCAATCACTACGCCGTGCCTCTTCGTAGGAGGTACGTGAATTGAAATCGGGTTGGTATCAACTGTTGGAACATCTGCAACTACGTGCCTCTTCGTAGGAGGTACGTGAATTGAAATCGGCACCAAAAGTGGGCACACCACAGGTGCCACAGCGTGCCTCTTCGTAGGAGGTACGTGAATTGAAATTGGGGGATTGGGGGTTAGGGTCCCAGTGTCAAGCCGTACCTCTTATAGGAGGTACGTGAATTGAAATTCCGCTTGTGCAGAGGTTATCCTTTGAGGGGAAAACATTCTAAAATCAGTTTTTATGTTCAAAGGTAAACTATAATTTGATTGATACGGTATGTTGTTTAGATGATAAAAAGGAGATTATACCTATGAACTATATCGCTCATATCGGTCGAGATGATGATCGAACGCAATCACTAAGTGAACATCTGATTACTGTTCGTACGATGTGTGAAGAGTGGGGACAAACTATTGGGTTAGAACATGTATGTGGTTTAGCTGGGTTGCTCCATGATATGGGAAAATTTAGTGATGATTTTCAACAATATATTCGAAGGGCACATCGAAAAGACCCACGTGCAGTTCGAGGTTCAGTGGATCATTCTTCTGCTGGTGGTATTTGGCTAATGCAAAAGTTTCAGAAGGAAACTAACCCCGAACGACGGCATTTTGCCGAATTACTTGCCGAATTAGTTGGTAATGCAATATACGCGCATCATAATCCTGCGGGGGCATTAGATTACAACGGATTTTTGTCACAATCAGCTGATGGAAAGCAACCGGTTTTGAAAAATAAGTATCCTTTTTTGGAACGGATGGATAAACTTAATGATCCTGATTATGGAAAAGCTTATTCGGAAAGCAAAGAACGCTTTTTGACAATTGTTAATCAATCAGAGTTTAACGAATATTATGATAAAGCGTTGAAGGAACTCCAAAAGATTGGACTGCATCAGTTAATTGACAATCAGTATTTTTACTTACGATTTATACTAAGTACCATTATTGATGCGGATCATACTGATACAGCAGATTTTGAGACAAAAGCCCCAAAGCGAAAGCCAACGCCTTCTAATTGTATATTAAAACATTACTATAAAGTGAACGAAAAGGTAGTAACGCAGCAGATTCGAGATAATCAAAGAATTGCTTCAAAACAACTGAAACGTTTGAACGCATTACGTCAAGAGATGTCGGATGCCTGTGTGGAAGTGGATAGTATGCATAATGGTATTTATACACTTTCTGTACCAACTGGCGGAGGAAAAACGTTTTCTAGTCTACGTTTTGGGCTTAATAAGGCAAGTAAGAGTGAAACGGAGCGATTAATATATATTGTGCCCTTTACGACAATTATTGAACAGAATGCAGATGCTATCCGTGACCGTTTGAATGGCGATTCGAAAAATTCGGCAAATATTTTAGAGTATCATTCTGCAGTAAATGACGTTGCAAAAGACGTGGCTGACCATGCAAAAAGTGATGCACAAGGAAAAATCATGGATGGTTCTAATTTAGATACAGCCTTTTACTATATGCGTGATACGTGGGACGCACCGATCATTTTAACAACTCAGGTGGCATACTTGGATGCACTTTTTGGTAGTGGTAGTAAGAATATTCGACATATGCATCGTTTGGTTAATTCAGTATTGATATTTGATGAAATACAGGCCATGCCGTTGAAATGTATTGGTTTGAATAATTTAGCAATGACATGGTTGAGTAAGTGTAAAACAACTAGTTTACTTTGTACGGCAACACAACCAGCGTTAGAAAACGTGAAAAATGGTAATGAGAGTGATAAGAATGGTGAGGTTCATGGAATTACCATTGAAAAAGAAATTGTTCCTGATTTACCAACAGTAGAAGAAGCTTTTAAACGAGTCGAAATCGTTCCGGATTTTACGCAATTATATGATTTGACAGCCCTAATGAACTTAATTGATGAACGGTTGAAAACAGCACATAGTCTATTGGTGATTTTAAACACTAAATCAGCGGTGAAATCGGCTTATGAGGCTTTCCAAGACGGAGAAGATGCAATTAAATATCATTTATCAACGTCAATGTGTCAGAAAAATCGACAATATAAATTTGCCCAAATTAAGGAATCCTTGGCGCAAATTGATAATCAGAAAGTAGTCGTTTTTTCTACGAACTTAATTGAAGCCGGGGTTGATTTAAGCTTTGAAGCGGTGATTAGATCATCTGCGGGGTTAGATAGCGTTATTCAAGCGGCGGGGCGGTGTAATCGAAACCACGAAACCGATATGGGAAAGGTTAATCTGATTAGATTGACGGATGACTTCGAACATTTGAATGGCTTACCTCAAATCCAACTTGCTGCTGAAATTACGGAGATAATTGCGAAAGATAAATCCAATTTGGTTAATGGTAAACTGAATTTAATGACGGCATCAGTGATAAAGAACTTTTTTGAAGAGTTCTATAAACGCTGTAAATCACAACTTAGTTATCCCATTTTCGATCATCTCGATTTATATCATCTTATATATGGTGACCTTAGCAAGAAGGAGCATCCTAGCAAACAGATTATAAAGGCGTTAAGCGAACATGTGGGTACCCGGAAATCGACGATGTTGACGGTTTCATCACAAATTATCTCAAAATGTTTTAATGTGATTGATAGCCCAACTACAGATGTGATTGTAGAATATTCGACGGACATGGAAAAGAAGTCCGAAAATCAGACTGACGAAACCGAATCAACGGATATTGATAATGTTGGGGAGGCGGATAAGGAAAAACGTGATACTGAAAGTCATGATATTATCACAGCGTTAATTTCTGAAAAAAGTGAATTCGGGAAAATTTCTGCTTTGCTCAAAGCAGCTCGACCGTATACAGTATCCGTGTATGGGAATACAAAACAAGGGACTTTGAAGAAATTAATTGATGAAGGTGCAATTAGCTATTATGAAAAGCAGAATATCTGGGTAGCGCTTAGGGATGCGTATGATGTTAATTTGGGATTAGGAAGTAAAGTTAGTAGCAATTTTGACCCTAGTCAGTATATTTGTTGATCTTAGTGCGAACCTTATGTGCTCACGTATTTACAGAGGGATTCGCACCCAGAATATATGACATTTTTTAGCGTTGTTGTTTATTTTGGGTGTGTGCTATAGTTTTGTTTAGTAACGCCGTACGATATCTAGTGGTATGTTGACATTCGTCACTAGATTTTGCGGTCTCATCCTTCGTGGATGAGTGAATTGAAATACCACGATACAGGTTAATCATTGCTGTGTCAGAACGTCTCATCCTTCGTGGATGAGTGAATTGAAATCTTGACACCTTGTGCAACCATGTAACCCAATCCAAGCGTCTCATCCTTCGTGGATGAGTGAATTGAAATGTTTTAGCTTTGGTGTACTTAGTCTTATCTGAATGTCTCATCCTTCGTGGATGAGTGAATTGAAATAGAAACATCTCTATGACGATTAGAAATGGTCGCGTCTCATCCTTCGTGGATGAGTGAATTGAAATATCAAAAAAGAACCCCGCCAAGGTAATCCCTTGAAGTCTCATCCTTCGTGGATGAGTGAATTGAAATACAGTGAACCCGGGTACATCCACTTTATCGGAATGTCTCATCCTTCGTGGATGAGTGAATTGAAATATCTAAAACGTATGTTCTATACTCGATTTAAACGACGTCTCATCCTTCGTGGATGAGTGAATTGAAATGTTTTTAAATCTGCCGTGGTGACGATTCCCGTGCCACTCGTCTCATCCTTCGTGGATGAGTGAATTGAAATACCCGTTGCTACTTTAGCACCATCATCGGTTGGCGGTCTCATCCTTCGTGGATGAGTGAATTGAAATTACAGTGAGCTAGGGACCCATTGCGGGTATCGGAATGTCTCATCCTTCGTGGATGAGTGAATTGAAATGATGGTTAAATTAATGGCGTCAGACGCCTTTTCTTGTCTCATCCTTCGTGGATGAGTGAATTGAAATCTATCATGGCTTTACCAAACGCCGTAGAGGTGTCAAAGTCTCATCCTTCGTGGATGAGTGAATTGAAATCACATAATCGTCATAAATCATAAAGGCAAAATCGTAAGTCTCATCCTTCGTGGATGAGTGAATTGAAATGATACGAGTTTTATCGGCGCTTTCGGCCCGATCTTGTCTCATCCTTCGTGGATGAGTGAATTGAAATGATTTTTTAACGCTTACTCACAGGTAGGCGTTTTTGTCTCATCCTTCGTGGATGAGTGAATTGAAATATCAATCACCTCAACAACTGACCCGGTGGATATGTCTCATCCTTCGTGGATGAGTGAATTGAAATGATTATCAGCCCGCCCCTCAGCCTTGTTGGCGTCGTCTCATCCTTCGTGGATGAGTGAATTGAAATATGTGTCAGCCTCCAAGTAACCCTCAACCGTGATTGTCTCATCCTTCGTGGATGAGTGAATTGAAATAGTCTTACTCTCGCCATTACGTTCAACTCCCTTACGTCTCATCCTTCGTGGATGAGTGAATTGAAATTATGAGTATCACCAAAACACTAGATGGTCAGTATCAGTCTCATCCTTCGTGGATGAGTGAATTGAAATAGATGATGCCACATCTGTCACTTGCAGCAATTGAGTCTCATCCTTCGTGGATGAGTGAATTGAAATAACGCGGCGGCCGCGGTTAATGGCAAAACGGCACGTCTCATCCTTCGTGGATGAGTGAATTGAAATCGGACTGTCAGGTAAACTTTCAGTAATTAATACATCGTCTCATCCTTCGTGGATGAGTGAATTGAAATTGCCGTAGTCTCCACCTCTCTTACTATCCAGTCGGGTCTCATCCTTCGTGGATGAGTGAATTGAAATTTGGAGCATGGGACGCCTACGATACGCGCCCGCAATTGTCTCATCCTTCGTGGATGAGTGAATTGAAATAAAGAATACGAGTTGCACACGTCCGATAGGGGTGGTCTCATCCTTCGTGGATGAGTGAATTGAAATCATCAATGCTTGGTTGGTGAGGTCGATGTTTGAGTGTCTCATCCTTCGTGGATGAGTGAATTGAAATATAATCTTGAAATGACGCGATTTGTCCCGCGCCAAGTCTCATCCTTCGTGGATGAGTGAATTGAAATACTGTCAATCCCGCCACTGCGGGCTAAGGAGGCAACGTCTCATCCTTCGTGGATGAGTGAATTGAAATCGTTTTTATGACGGTCAACGGATCATATTTAGAATTGTCTCATCCTTCGTGGATGAGTGAATTGAAATAATGAGTGACGATGGCGTGGAAAACTTGGATAGGTCTCATCCTTCGTGGATGAGTGAATTGAAATGGCTTGTAATATGCAAAATAAATCTTGCCTAAGTCGTCTCATCCTTCGTGGATGAGTGAATTGAAATACGAATTGGTGGCCACCGCTACTAAACGACTTCGTGTCTCATCCTTCGTGGGATGAGTGAATTGAAATATTAAATCAAGCTTACAACCAAGGCATTATCGCGTCTCATCCTTCGTGGATGAGTGAATTGAAATAACTTGCCACCTCCTTTTGCCTACCCACCCACCACGTCTCATCCTTCGTGGATGAGTGAATTGAAATGTGTCGTCAATTAGTACGGGCACAAAACCAGAGCTGTCTCATCCTTCGTGGATGAGTGAATTGAAATCGATAAGACTAATTTGCGGAAGTTCAGCGCTATTTGTCTCATCCTTCGTGGATGAGTGAATTGAAATCAAACTCAATTTGGCGAAATCACTAAGGCGCAAGGTCTCATCCTTCGTGGATGAGTGAATTGAAATAATACAGTTCCGACTTTGCCAAGTATTTTGATAAGTCTCATCCTTCGTGGATGAGTGAATTGAAATCAGAACTAACAGATGAATTCGTGCAGTCACTATTTGTCTCATCCTTCGTGGCTGAGTGAATTGAAATGTGATAATCATCGATTCCACCGCCATCTTCGTAGGGTCTCATCCTTCGTGGATGAATGAATTGAAATCGTGCGCCTTAAATCGCTCCTTGTGTGCTACGCTTATCATCCTGAGTGGATGATAAATATAATATTTACTTTCAGGAATTGTATGATCTTTGGCTTACGGGATACACAAATTCAAATGCAAGACAATCACCCAACTCCAAGCGTATAATAATCTTATTCTAATCAACTCGGAGGTAACCAACTAAATGACAACACCAACACACTTCTATGAAAAGTTCCACCCATCAAACTACAACGTCTACCTAGATATCAACCGCGCCACCAAACTCATCAGCGGCCAAACCACCATCACCGGTGACGCCCTAACCACCGAAATCTCAATTCACCAAAAGGCCCTCAAGGTAACCAGCGTCCAATCTCAAAACACGGACGTCCCATTCACCACGGACGATGCAGCAGAAGCCATCAACATCACGCTGCCATCAACCGGTGAAACAACCTTGACCATCGACTACACCGCACCCTTAACCGACGCCATGATGGGCATTTACCCATCCTACTACGAAGTCAATGGTGAAAAGAAGCAAATCATCGGCACGCAATTCGAAACCACGTTTGCGCGCCAAGCTTTCCCATGTGTGGACGAACCAGAAGCCAAGGCCACTTTTGACTTGGCGTTGAAGTTCGACGAACACGAAGGCGAAACGGTATTAGCCAACATGCCCGAAAAGAAGGTTGAAGCCGGCGTGCACTACTTCGACACCACTGTGAAGATGTCCACTTACCTCGTTGCGTTCGCCTTTGGTGAATTACAAGGCAAGCAAACCACTACCAAGAGCGGCGTTCAAGTTGGGGTATTTGGCACTAAGGCGCACAAGGCTAACGAACTGGATTTTGCGTTAGACATTGCCAAGCGGTCAATTGAGTTCTACGAGGACTTTTACCAGACGCCATATCCACTGCCACATTCTTGGCAGTTGGCATTGCCTGACTTCTCTGCCGGTGCGATGGAGAACTGGGGCCTTGTGACTTACCGGGAAGCTTACTTACTGCTTGATCCAGACAACACCGCTTTGGATATGAAGCAGCTCGTTGCCACTGTGATTTCTCACGAACTGGCGCACCAGTGGTTTGGGGATCTCGTTACCATGAAGTGGTGGGATGATCTGTGGTTGAATGAAAGTTTTGCCAACATGATGGAGTACGTGGCCATCGATGCCTTGGAACCGGATTGGCACATCTGGGAAATGTTCCAGACGTCTGACGTTCCAGCAGCGCTGCAACGGGACGCTACGGATGGTGTTCAGTCGGTGCACGTTAGCGTTGAAGATCCGGCTGAAATTGACGCTTTGTTTGATAGCGCGATTGTTTACGCTAAGGGTGCGCGGATGCTGGTTATGGTGCGGTCATTGATTGGTGACGATGCCTTGCGGAAGGGCTTGAAGGCCTACTTTGCGGCGCACCGTTACGGCAACGCCACTGGTGCTGATCTTTGGGCTGCCTTGGGCGAAGCCTCGAACTTAGACGTTGGGGCCATCATGAACTCTTGGCTCGAACAACCCGGCTACCCAGTCGTGGACGCCAAGGTTGTCGATGGTCAATTGACCTTATCCCAGCACCAGTTCTTCGTGGGTGACGGCGTTGATCAAGACCGTAAGTGGCAAATTCCACTGAACGGCAACTACGCCGCAACGCCACAAATCATGAAGGACGCACAAGTGGTACTCGGCGATTACGCTGATCTTCGCCAACAAGCCGGTGAACCATTCCGCTTGAACGTAGGGAATGAATCGCACTTTATCGTGAACTACGATGATACGTTGCGGGCTGATTTGTTGACGACCAGTGCGGACTTAGACGCCATTTCGCAATTGCAACTGCTACAAGATCTACGGTTATTAGCTGACGGTCGCCAAGTATCTTACGCTGACTTAGTGCCATTGTTGAAGGACTTTGCTGAAAGTCCAGCTACGGTGGTCAATGCGGCCTTGTACCGAATCGCTGGAACGTTGACGCAGTTCGTCACCCCTGAATCGACTGAAGAGGCGCAATTACGCAAGTTGTATGATCAACTGAGTGCCAAGCAGGTGGCCCGTTTGGGTTGGACCCCACGCGCTGGTGAGTCTAACGACGACCAATTGACCCGGCCATACGTGTTGAGTGCGGCCTTGTACGCTAAGAACCCAGCTGCAATTGAGGCGGCACACCAGTTATTTACCGATAACCAAGCGAACTTAGGGGCACTGCCAGCTGATATTCGCGCAATGGTGCTGGCCAACGAAGTGAAGCACTACGGCTCAACCGAACTGTTTGATTCATTATTAAATGCCTACCGTCAAACGCCAGACGCCAGCTTCAAGTCTGCCATTCGCGCAGCTTTGACCAGCACGCCGGATGCAGCGCTGATCAAGCGGGTAATCGATGCCTTTGAAGACGCCGATACCATCAAGCCACAAGACTTGCGTGGTTGGTATCGCGGCGTGTTAGCTAACCCTAAGGGCGAACAGGCCGCTTGGAACTGGTTGCGCGATGACTGGTCATGGTTGGAAGCAACCGTTGGTGGGGACATGGAATTCAGTACCTATATCACGGTAACGGCTGGCATCTTCCATACTGCTGAGCGGTTGGCTGAGTTCAAGGCCTTCTTTGAACCTAAGATCAACACCCCAGGCTTAACCCGGGAAATTACGATGGACATTAAGGTCATCGGCAGTCGGGTTGACTTGGTTGAAGCTGAACAAGCAGCGGTCAACCAAGCGATTGCGGCTGAATTGAACTAACCGAAAAATGTTCATTGAATTAAGTTAATTGAATCTAACGCATCAAAGGACCTCGCAGTCATTGCGAGGTCCTTTTTAATTGCTTAATCAATTACCAAACGCTTATCGGTAACCCAGATGAAAAATTGTGAAAGGAATCGACATTTAGGGTCGTTTTGACCACCAAAATGCGGTATTCTAATAGTAATTGAGAAAATATTGAATTGAGCTGAACATCCTCTGGAGGCAGCGAGTCTATGGAATTATTTGGCAATACGTTCTTCTGGTCATTCTTCTTTATGATCGGGTTTGTGGCGACGTTAGAGTTGATCGAAGACCTAGGTAATCAAGTCACGATTCGGCTGTTTCACCGTAAAATCGAAACGGTGTGGCTGCTGGTGGCTTACGTGGTGGTCGTGATCATCTTCGTTCGGGTGTTACGGCTGTTTGGGACGACCTACACCTGGACGGCGAACGCGCTTCGGAACGGGGCACTAATTTATATGAGTTTAAAATTACACAGCCACAAGGGGTACGCCGTTCTCCTCGGGTGCGTTTTCCTGTCGTTTTGGCCGTACTGGGACTGGAACATGGGAGCATTGGCGGGCTTTGTAGGCACACTGGTGTTGCTGTATGCGTTAAACTACTGGCAAAACTGGATCAGGCGCAATCAGCTCCGGTTGTTTGTGACGTTGTGCGTGACGAGTTTGGTCATTTGGCTGTTTGATATGTATTCATACGGATACGAACTGGGTCAGACGCTGTCGGTGACGGTTTGCTTTATCGCCGTCATGGTGGTGGCGTACCTCTACGACCAACTGTTGGCTTATCGTAAGCGCCGGGAGCAGGAGTTGACCTACGATACGCAGCACGATGCGCTAACTGGCGTGCACAGTCGAATTAAATTTAATAACGACTTTTCTCGGTACCGGCAACTTGTGAACGATGGTAAAATTCCGTCGGTTCAACTAGTGATGGTGGATATTGACCACTTTAAGCGGATCAATGATACTTACGGGCATTTAGCGGGTGATACGGTGTTAAAGACCTTTGCGCAGGACTTTACCGATTACCTTGATACGATGACCTTTCCGGCGACCCTGTACCGAACGGGTGGTGAGGAGTTCAGCATCATTTTAAACGGTGGAACAAGTGATGAGCAGGCCGACGTCATGTTGGCGAATTACCGCGAACACTTAGCGGACTTCAAAATCCATGCAGCGGGCGCGTCAATTAAGTTGACTATCTCGGCGGGCGTCACGCAAATTGCTGCGGCTGACAACGAAAATGATCAGGTCATTAGTCGGGCGGATGCTAACTTGTATGCGGCAAAGCGGGCTGGCCGAGATCGGGTCGTCAGTGATTGACTATAAATTAAATAAGCGTCCCCTAGATGCCAGATTAGGCATTTAGGGGACGCTTATTCAGTGTCATTGGGCGAGGTGCGCTATACTAACATTATCATGAATCGAAAAGGGAGTCCTCATCCATGCCAACCATCCGCATCACCCAAGCCGCCACTGAGCGCCTCAAACAACAGCACCTCCAAGACAAAATCCTCGTTCTCATCGCCGACGATGGCGGTGGCAAATACAGCCTGCAAGGTGGCGCCTGCACGATTGGCGCGGTCTTCACGTTAGTGGTGCTCGATGCGCCAGATCCAGATTATCCGATTCAACTCACGAATGAAGCAGGCGTTCAGCTCTACAGTGCCGAATACGACCTGTACTTCTTGGCGCCCGGATTAGTGCTGGACGTCCGCAACTTTCAATTTGCGATTCGCGATGATGCCCAACAGTTTGAGACGCCGGTGCAGGTCGTGAACGGCGCCGACATGGTGGCTACTCATAACCGGGGACTCACTGAATCGCCAAAGTCTTGCTAGTCCTGAGCGCCGAATTCTAATTCAGACATCGAATCTTCCATTTGTTCGATCAGGTTGGTTTGCTCAATAATTGCGCGCCAGGTTTCCGGGGAAGTGTTCCCGTGAGCCTGCTGCGCAATTTTTTGGTTCACGTCGTCTAACACTTGGTCAAATAACTTGTCGGCTTCCCGTTGGATCATGGTGTCGTTTAGGCGCCGAGCGGGGAGCTTATCCATGTTCTGCTCGTTCAAATAGGCTAAGGCCTTTTCCATGAAAAGGGGTTCGACCTGACTATTTTCCGCGAGGTAGGCTTGTAGTTCTTGATTATTCATTTTCAAAACTCCTTTAGTGAACGTATGTTCTTAACGTGCCAAAATAAAAGCCCACTAACTGCGGGGGCACTGGGTTCAGTGTACCGTATTTAGTAGGCAAATTCAATTAGTTTGCGGTGGTCAGGACAGTTAGGCGGTACCGCCACCACCAGTCCGGAACGGCGATGCGGTAGCGGCCCATGGTCTCGCCGATGATGCGGGTGGGAGACCAGCGCTTATGTTGTAGCTGCGGAAGTAAGAACGAGTCGTAGCAGTCAACGGCTGTGCCAATCAGTTGGCCGTTGATGCGCACGTGGAGCGGTTGGTGGTCTGAAGCAAGTTGCTGCCAGTCGTAGGCGTAGGCGGTTTGCTCGGCGGTGGTCACCGGTACTGCTTGTGGTAGCCATTCTGGAATGGTATCGGGGTCGAGTTCGCCAAGGTCGTTAAAGGTTTGGAGGCCGATTGCGCCCTCATTCGTCATAGGCTGGTTGATTGGGACGTTAATGCGGGTGAGTTCACCGGGCTGGTGTTGAAGCAGGTCGCATAAGTAGCGAAACCCAAGCGCGTCATCCGCCGTGGCCATGGTCCAAAGCCGAAGCGGTTCGCCCTTTTTTAACGCTGCCAGCAGTTGCGTCTGCGCTTGCTGAAGTGACGCAACCGTCACAGTTGAAAGTGGGTCGTAACGTTGCTTAAGTTGCCAAATCGGGTCATCCGGGTGAGCCAATTTGGTTAACTGGCCGAATTGGAACTCGGCAGGTAGTCCGAAAACTGGCGTGTCTAGCGTATTGGCTAAACTAGCCGCGAAACTTTCGTTGAAGGTGATGTCCATTGACCTATTGCTCCTTTTGTCGGGTGGATTGCGGGTTCAGTATACCATGCCAGTGAACCTGATTGCATTTGTGAAAGGCCCGTCCTTCGTGCTAAACTAAGACTAGAAACTTATCGGAGGCGCACTTATGGTGAAAGTTAAGAAACAACGATATCAACGTGAATTTAAGCAAGCTTGGACGCAATTTGCGAGCTTTCCGGGCTATCAGATGATCGAGGGGACTTATCCTGAGGGATTACCCGAAACGATTGGCGAGACCTTTTTCAGCGCGATGGATCAGGTCAACGGCTTACCGGTAGCGCAGTGGACGCAAGCGGACATTTTGGCCGGTTTAAAGTTGCTGCACGAACAAGACGAGTCGGTCGATCAATTCGACGAACAGTTCCCAGTGGTCAGCAGCCTACTGTTATTCATTGCTTCTCGAAGTGATAACGACCTCAACATGGTGCCGCTACGGGATGCGTTAACTGCCTATCAAGACGAATTGGCGAAAGCCGCAGCGGCTGATGGTCATCCGCGTTGGCAGAGTTCGGTTGCCGCTGAATTGAAGAAACAGTCCGTTGATTGGGCGAAGCAGTTTGTGAGCTCAGATGAATTTAAAGCGCTCTCAATCGCGCCCGCCAAAGCGCGCCTGTTAGTTCTCGTATTAGTTGGTCAGGCCTATGAAGAACTGCAACTAACTCCTAATCAGTGGACCGCTGCAGCCTTAGAGCAACTGCTCACGGGTTACGTGGTGAACGAAATGGCCTTTGAGCCAGCCGACTATGACCAATTGCCGGATTTGCTGGCGGCCTTCCTAGCCTTTGCACAGCGAGAAGACTTGTTATCTGACGCAGTGGTTGCTGAAGTGCAAACCGCAACGGAAAAGGTGATGGATCAAGTTGTGATAGCGGGTAAGGATGACGCCAACTACTCACCAGCCAAAACGGTGCTGCTGAAGATGAAGGCCGATGGTGTGGACATCAACGACCAAAAATTAGCGAAAAAATACCTCTCAGAATACGATGACGCCGTGCAGGTCCAACGCGTCCTCGATGGCGAAGTCGCTTATCCGGGCACCGTTTACGTGCCAAAGAGTGAAGTCGAGACCCGCCACCACGTGCAACAAACGGCCGACTACAAGTGGTACCAAGCCGTGGCAACCCGAACGCATGATGAAGGCTTGAAGACGGCCCGAGAACTTTGGGTCAAACCAGAACAAAAATCTGTCCGTCAAGCGCACAACCAAGCAGAAGTTGTGGACATCATCGTCAACTTCTACGATGTGATGTATGCGGATTACGTGGAAACGCCTAAGCGCTGGGAAGCCGACCATGTGGCGGCGTACTTAACCCAGTTAGCCGGTCAAACTAAGGTGGCCACTTACACGTTTACAACTCAGATGTTGCGGACGTTATTTGGTCAGTTGGCCGATGAAAAAGTTTTGACCAAGAAGATGGCAACCGCATTAGAACAGGTCTGTGACCGGCCATACCCACGGACGGCAGTGGCTGAAAAGCACGAGGTTCACGATTTGAGTAAGAGTCGGCATGGCAGTAAGTTACTTCGTCGCCGGAAGCGGTAGTTGATGCTTGTGTTTCGCCCAGAATCAGCCTAGAATAACGACCATTAAAGTGGTAGTGACGTTGTGAACTCACGCTTGTAATGGGGTGTTCAAATGTCGACGAAACAGCGGTTATTTCTATTGGCTGAAATGTGCCTCGGCATGGGGACCGTGATGAGCCTCGTCGGTAATTGCTTGGCGATGGGCGTCACGGTCAGGGCGTGGCATACGTTTCTGGTTTGGTGGGCGCCCACGGTAATCGTTTCGTTTGGCTACGCTGTGTTGGTCGTTAATCGGCTCGTGAACGGGTTGATCAAACGGTATACGGTTCAGCTATCGGGGACAGCATTGCAACGCCGAAGTAATCGAATTCGAAGCTGGACCATGCTGATTGTGATGTGCTTTAGCATGTGCACCTGGGGACTAGTGATTGCCGGCGCGATTCCGGGAATGCCGGTTGTCGTTATCTTTGTGGTTTGGTTGCGGTCGTTGCTGCTGGCTTACGTTGTTCGTGGGTTAGTGGTTCAACCACTGGCAATGTGGATCATGCGGCGGGTGGTGCCGGGATAATTAGTGAACTTATATGAAGGTCATCGACGAGTATGTTTACTTGTTGGTGGCCTTTTTGAGTTACTGTTGTTTGTGTCCAGCGATAGTGTGCGGAGCGAGACGGGTTGAGAGCGTAATGTAAGGGCACTTCGGTGAAAGCGCCCGGGCCTGGCGGTTTTATCGAAGTGCCCTTACATGCAGCTCTCAGTCTCGCGCAGCACCATTCGGCGTGGTGGCCAGAAAGCGCGTGGTTGACAAGTTTCTACAACTTCAGGAACCCTAAAAATAACAGCCAAAGTGGCGCCGAATTTTGTAGCCTGAACGAGCGCTTTTCAATGCGACTTTGGCGAGCGAAGCGATGACAAACAGCCAACACCCAAATCACACCCAACACTTACGCTGGACACAAGCGACAACAAAAAAGATCCCGCCACCTCAACAGGTAGCGGAATCTTTTCAATTCAAATTAACGATTTTCTTGTTCAGTCGATGCTTCATAAGCCGTGCGGTCACCAGTACCTTGGGCTTCGATTTCTTCAAGCGTTTTGCCACGAGTTTCAGGAACGGCAAAGCGGATGAAGGCGACACCTAAGAGACAGATGATGCCGAAGATGGCGAAGACGGATTCTTGGCTCATGTTGGCGGTCATCACTGGGAAGAGGAGACCGACTAACCATGATCCAATCCAGTTGAATGATGATGCGACGCCGGATGCGCGACCCCGAATTTGGAGTGGGAAGATTTCACCGACTAACACCCAGGTCAATGGGGCCCAAGTGAAGGAGTAAAAGGCAACGTAGACGCATAAGAAGACGACGATCAACATTGGACTGGTATTTGGTAATAGCCAGTTAATGACAGTTGGGAGTAAGAATGATAGTCCCATAACGGCGCCACCTAAGGTTAACAACGTCCGCCGGTTGAACTTTTCGGCGATGGCGATGTAGAGGAGGGAGCCTAACACGAGAATGATGCCTTGGATAATGGGCCACATTAAAGCGGAACTTGCGGCCTTACCAGTGGCTTTTTGAACGATCAATGGAATGTAGTAGAAGATGGCGTTAGCGCCTTGGAATTGTTGGAAGGTGGCAACGCCAACCCCAGCAATCACCAAGTAGCGGTACCGCTTGCTGACCAAGGTGCCCCATGAGGTTGACTTGGCAGCGGCAGATTCTTCTTTAGAAGCGGATTGGATATCGGCTAATTCGTCATCGATCGTGCTGGTATCTTTTCGGATGTAACTTAACACTTGGCGCGCTTCGTCTGGGTGACCGGTTTTAACCAAGAACCGTGGTGATTCTGGCAACTTGAGGACCCCAAGGAAGAGAATCGCAGCTGGAACGGCTGCTAAGCCAAGCATTAACCGCCAAGCGAGCACTTCTGGTAAGCCTTTAAGCACGAAGTCGATCACGTAGGACAGTAGCATCCCAGTCACGATCATCGTCTGGTTTAACCCAGATAGCGAGCCCCGCTTTTCAGCCGGTGACATTTCAGACATGTAGGCGGGAACGAGTGCTGACGCCGCCCCAACCGCAAGTCCCAAGAACATCCGCACGATAATCAAATAAATCTGACCATCATGAGGTGATCCGGCAGAAAGAAGTGACCCCGCTGCGAAAATCAGGGCGGAGAGCAGAATCATCTTCCGACGACCCCAACGGTCAGAAAGCTGACCAGCTAAAGCCCCACCGAAGATGGCCCCAAACATGACGGCTGAAGTGATCCAACCAGTGATGGTGGCGTTGTTTTGCAAGTGCCAATCAATTTGAAGAAATGGGAGTGCCCCGGTCATAACACCAATGTCATAACCGAAGAGGATGCCCCCGAATGAACCGAAGAAGTAGATAAATCCACTAGAAATCTTTTTCTCCTGTTGCATGAGTTTGTTGCCTCCTTGAGTTTAAGTTACAGACGAATTTAAATGAAAACGTTATCAATAACGGGTAATAGGTGGCATAATGGCGTGGCGAGTGTCGAGGTTTGTGTAAAAAACAACGAACGCGCACTCAGCCGAATAAGAAGAAGACACCGCTCTCATTGAATAAGATAACGCTAACACGTTATACTGTACGGTATTTATACGCATAAATCAACAGTTGTTTTATTTGTATTATAAATAATGAGCAAAGTTAAGCGCTTCCATGGTTGCGGTTTCATGGTTTTGGTGAATTTTAAATTATTTTCGCTGATAGACCAATGATTTGGTAATCAAACTAATTTATCAGACGAATCACAAACTGTGTTGTTTCAAAAAGTTTACCGAGACTGGAACTGCTTTCAATCCCATTCTTTGCTAAAATAGACCTGTTAGCCAAATTGGCGAAAGCTTGTTAAATCGCGGATGCGATGAACGGAGGCAGTTAATGACAGTAATGAAGGCGTCACAAGCGTTAGTTCAGGAACTTGAAAATTGGCAGGTCAGTCACGTTTACGGGATTCCGGCCGATTCATTGATTGATGGGTTTGCGGCAGAACAGGAGCGGATGGCCTACATCCAAGTGCGTCACGAAGAGGTTGGCGCGCTGGCCGCGGTTGCCGAAACAAAGTTAACCGGACAAATTGGGGTTGCCATGGCCTCGGTTGGTCCCGGTGCCGTTCATCTCCTATATGGGATGTGTGATGCGAAGATGGACCACACGCCGATGCTGCTGATCATGAGTACGGTTGCGACCGACATGATCAATACCCACTATATTCAAGACTTTGATGAAAATGAACTGTTTGCGGGATTGGATACCTATCACCGCCAAGTGAGTGACGCGCGGACGATTCCCACGGTGATTCGGGAAGCCATTCAAACGGCGTACGATACCCAATCACCGAGTGTGGTGTTGATTCCGGATGATTTAGCCAATCAAGAGATCGACTACCAGCCATTAGTGGTTGAGCAGCCGACCGTTACGCCTGCTGGTGGCAGCGTTGATCAGGTTAAAACAACGTTGGCGCTGATCAAGGATGCTGAGCGACCAGTGATGTTGGTTGGTTCTGGTGTCAAAGCGGCCAAGGCGGAAGTAGTCGCTGTATCGAAGCGGTTAGGCTTACCCGTGATTGCGTCGGCGCCCGCAGCTGGTTTAGTACCAACTGGCTTTGAGAATTTCATGGGCACTCAGGGACGAATGGGCACTCAGCCTGCCTTTGAGGCGTTACACATGGCCGACTTAGTGGTGATGGTGGGGACCGTTTATCCATTTATGCGGTATTTAGACCAACCCGTCAAAACGATTCAAATCAACCAACGCGCAGCGGACCTTGGCGTGCAAATTCATGCGGATCAAGCGGTGGTTGCAGATGCCGGGACATACTTACAGCAGTTGTTAGCAGCTCAGGCGGCGCAGTTACCGGAAACGGCCTTCTTGAAAGCCTGCCAGCAATCACGGCAGAACTGGTTGGCCTACCTTGATGAACGGGCAACTTTGACGGCTGATGCGCCCCTGACTGCTGAAGCAGTGTTGCGTCAGGTGGGAACGTTAAGCGAAAGCGATACGATCTACGGGTTAGATGTAGGGAACAACACGGTCTTTTCAACCCGGATGCTGCCGTTTGATCAACAACAACAACTCACGATGTCGGGCTGGTTTGGTGCGATGGGTTACGGCTTAGCGGCCGGAATCGCTGCCCAATTGAGCTATCCAAAACGGCGCGTGATCACGGTTTCTGGCGATGGTGGCTTTTCAATGGTTGTTCAAGACCTATTAACTCAGGTACAATATCAGTTACCAGTCATCAACGTGATCCTCGAAAATGGCGGGTACGGGTTTATTCGGCAGGAGAAGGCCAACAGTGGTCAGACGGACTACGGCTTGACCTTCAATAACGCCAACTGGGCCGGGGTTGCCACGAACATGGGGGCTTTAGGACTACGAGTGACGGATGCGGCTTCCTTAACGGCGGCGATCACAACGATTCAAGACCACTTGGCTGCGGGCAACCTCCAGCCAATCGTATTGGATGCCGTGATCACCGAAGAACCACCGCTGGAAACTGGCCAGATGATTTTGGATCCGGAACAGTATGAAGCCGACGCCATCGGTGCGTTCCGGCAACAGTATAATTTGCCAGCTGATAAATACCCCGCCCTGCGAACCTTACTTGCCCAGCAAGATGACGAAATCTAGTAATCGGAGCGATAAGCATGAAATTTAGTTGGAACGTGACCCATCCCGGCGCAACCGCCAAGACCATTTTGGCCGAACAGGGCGTGAGTCACCGAATGTTTAGTCAAATCAATCAGAGTAACGGTCAGGTGCTGATCAACGGTCGGTCGGTAAAACCGGCAACCAAGGTGAACGTGGGTGATCAGGTAACCTTGATTGTGCCGGAAGAACCGGCTGATCCAAACGTGCCGATAAGCGATGGGCCATTGACCGTTCAGTACGAAGACGAGAATTTAATGGTCGTCGAAAAACCAGCTGGCTTGACGGTGGTGCCTGGTCCCAGTAACCGAACCGATACGTTGGTGAACCGGGTGAAGGGTCACTTAGTTGCGGCGGGTGATCGGCAACTGGTACCACACGTCATTACGCGGTTGGACCGGGATACGAGTGGCTTGGTGTTGTTAGCAAAGCACCGATTGGCCAATTCTTGGTTGAACCAGCAACTAGGTGATCACACGTTGGTCAAACGCTACTTGGCCATTGTCAGCGGTCAGTTACCGGCAGACCACGACATGATCGATGCGCCATTGCGACGAGCGGATGATGGTGTCAATCAAATCGTGGCACCGGATGGCAAGTCAGCTCAAACCGAGTACTGGGTCAAACAACGTGGTACGGATTGGACGTTAGTTGAGGTGCTCTTGCATACTGGCCGGACGCACCAGATTCGCGCGCACTTTCAGTCGTTAGGGCATCCGTTGCTTGGCGACGAACTCTACGGTGGCCCGCAAACGCAACTCATGCGACAGGCCTTACACGCTTATGCCCTTAGTTTTGAAGATCCAGTGACGCATGATCAACGCCAATTTGAATGTCCGTTACCAGCGGATATGTTGGCAATCGTTCAGGCTTAATCCAATTGAAAAACGTTGTCCAAATCGTGCGCTTTGGGCAACGTTTTTTTGAATTGGTCTGCTAAAACAATTAAACGATTTTGACTCTTAAATGAGGATTCGATGATGAAAAACCGCGTCAAAGTAAGAATTGTCCTCATACTCAAGAAAAAGGTGGATTTTGCTTGTATTCCCTACAGAAACCGGTATAGTGGCATTGTACAAAAAAATAAGGAGTGAATTTAGATGACAAGTAATGATGAGTCACAGCAGGCAATTGAAAAAATCTTGAACCGGGTAGAGGAAAACTTAACCGAGTTATCTTGGTTTGACTGCGACTTAAAAGATGAACAATTTGCCAAACATATCGCTGAGGTCAAAGCTTCATTAAAGCTTGCTAAACGGTCATACAGCGATCGGAAGTTGGTCACCGAATAATCAGTTACGAAGACATCTGGCTGTCACTTTGATTTTAGACCCCTGTATTTAAATGAAGTTTCATCTATCCGTTCGATGGTGTTGACCATGAGCTGGATAGCGTGGCACGCTCTCACTGAGGGCGTGTTTTTTTTAGGTTAAATTGGCCAAGTGAGTGAGATTTAAGTTAAACTAGACTTAACTTAAATGAGAGAAATGGGGCGACGATATGGCGGAAACGAAGACGGCAACGTGTCTGGTGGACGGGAAGACGTATCCCGTTGAATCAGGGTTATTCTTGATTGATTTATCGACTACGTTACGGCAACGAATCAAAAAGGATTACCCGCAAGCGAAGGTGACTAGTTTTATCTGCGGGCATCATTTGCTGGACTACCGGTTAGCCAACGTTGACGCGTTGATCAGTTCGGACTTAAAGCAGAGTCAAAAAATCAACCGTAAGCTGACACGGGCGTTGCAGAGTGATGATTACGAGATTACGGATGTGAACGAAACGTTGACTAAGAGTCTGACGCTGGGCGAACGGGTGGCGGATAATGTCGCGCGCTTCGGTGGGAGTTGGGGCTTCATCGGCGTGTTCGTGTTCGTGCTGGTGACTTGGATGGTGATCAACGGCCTGCAGCTGTTTGGGATTCGGTTTGATGACTATCCATTTATTCTGTTGAACTTGTGTTTAAGCTGTATTTCGGCCATTCAAGCGCCCATTATCATGATGAGCCAAAACCGGTCAGCTGACCGGGACCGGATGGATGCTGAAAATGACTTTCACGTGAATTTAAAATCCGAGCATGAGTTGCGAATCTTACACGCCAAACTTGATCATCTATCACAAAACCAGATTCCACACACGTTAGAGATTGAAAAGCTTCAAATCGAAATTTTAGGTGAAATTCGCCAAGAACTTACTGAGCTTCGCAAACAGGGTGAAAACCAGTAACTTTGACAAATTCCGCAGAATCCGGTATCCTCTTATGCAACACGCAAATACACTGGAGGATTTATTTTGATTACCATACGAGAGGCTCAGCAGGAAGACGCTGGCCAGATAGCACCGCTGATCAACCTGATTTTTGACGAGATGCAACTTGAAGAACTTGAAGACGTCCCCGAACCTGACTTAGAGCAGGTCATCGCGATGGCTTACCGGACCCGCAGTTATCTGTCCGGTGACGCAACCACCGTGGTGGCCGAGGCCGATGGTCAAGTTGTTGGGGTTGCCTTCGGGTATCCCGGACAAAATGAGGCACGGGTCGACGAAGTCCTTCGTCGCCTGTCAGCCAAAAGTGCCGCCTTTGACACGCCGTTTGAAGCGGAGCCAGAGACGGCAGCGGGTGAATGGTACTTGGATTCCATTGCCGTTTCACCACACTATCAAGGACACGGGATCGGCAAACGCCTACTTGCGTCACTGCCAACCTACGCCAACCGCGACCACGAAAACGTGATGGGGTTGATCGTTGACTTTGAAAATCCCGATGCCATGGCACTATATCAGCGCGTGGGGTTCCACGTGGTCGGCACCAAAATGGTCGGTGACCACGAGTACTACCACATGCAAAAGCGGGTCGCCGCTTAACTAATTTAATCAATCAACTACGGTCAGGCGTTTGCCTGGCCGTTTTTTTTTGTTGTCGTTTGTGTCCAGCGTAAGTGTGCGGAGCGAGACGGGTTGAGAGCAGTGTGCAAGGCGACATCGG
>NZ_BAABMI010000037.1:0-58492 GCF_054785195.1 Secundilactobacillus muriivasis
TACAAAAAAACCAGCAACCACGGTGTTCATAACACTGCGTGATAACTGGTTAATATCTTATGATGGGCAGTCAGGGGATCGAACCCTGGACCCACGGATTAAGAGTCCGTTGCTCTGCCAGCTGAGCTAACTGCCCATAAGGTTTAAGTTGTGATGTGAGTAAGTAACTCGCTCAATCAACGTTTACTAATATATCATTTAAACCAGCATCTGACAACACCTTTTTTCAAAAAAATGTATAATTAGGGAATTTTTTGTTGGATTATTGATTGGAAACGTTGATTTACCGGGATTTGTTGAATTTAGAAAATAAAAAATAATCAGGCGTTTCTCACAGCAAGATGTGACGAAAGAAGCAATCGGTGTGTCCCGGATTCGATTCCCTGCCTAGCCATCATCAACCGAGTTGAGTAGACTTCTCGTTAAATGGGTTGGCTTGACGACTTTGATGTCGCTTGGTACCATCAAGCGACTAAGATGATAGATGGGAGATGATCAAATGACGATCACAGTTTGTACCCAACGCAGTCCGGAACTGATCAACCAATTCGTTGACGTTTGGGAGCAATCAGTCACTGCAACGCACACTTTTCTCAGTGAGGTTGAAATTGCTGAAATCAAGACGATTGTGCCATCAGCGCTGATGGCGATTCCGCGATTGCTGATCATTCGACATGCCAAGACGCAGCAACCCGTTGCGTTTATGGCCATCGAGGCACCACGGCTGGAAATGCTATTTATTGCACCGGCAGCTCGTGGCCAAGGTTTGGGGCGCCAATTACTGCAAGAGGCAATCCAACACGAAGGGGTGACCGAACTTGACGTTAACGAGCAAAATCCTCAGGCGATCGGCTTCTACGAGCATCTAGGGTTTAAAACGGTGCGTCGGTCTGAATTAGATGGTCAGGGCAAGCCGTATCCAATCCTTACCATGCGGTTAGTTCAGTAGATGGCGAGCAAGTTTGTTAAGCATCATTGACGATGACTAGTTAATTTGCTTGACGGATAGTCTACTCGCTGTTACTATGTAGTGGTACCTAGTATTAACGAATAGATGAACATGCTGGGCTTATTTAAGTGTCGAATTAGATTGACTACCTAGTAATACAATATAGATGGTTATTGACACTAGCGCACGGCAACAAACAACACAACTCAGGGAGGCGACGCAGTAATGATTGCGATTGATGTAACGGATGTTAAAAAACGGTTTGGTAAATTGGAAGTGTTGAAGGGGATTACGCTTCAAGCACAACAGGGTGAGATTTTTACCTTGCTTGGAGAAAATGGTGCGGGGAAGAGCACACTGATCAATATTTTGGCGACGCTGTCACGGGCGGACGCTGGGACGGTGTCGATTATGGGCCTTGATCCGGTGAAGAACGGTAATCAGGTTCGGCAGCAGATTACGCTTAATGCGCAGTCGATGACTGTGGATGAAGATTTTACAGGGTTGGACAATCTACGACTGATTGCAACGTTACGGAACGTTCAAGATGTATCAGCCGCCATTGAAGTGGTCGCAGCGCAACTGGATCTGACCACGTTTTTGAAGCGGAAGGTGAAGACCTATTCTGGTGGGATGAAGCGCCGGTTGGATATTGCGATGTCGTTGCTAGGGAATCCCCAAATCGTCTTTTTGGATGAACCCACGACTGGTGTCGACCCGAAGAACCGGCTGGCACTGTGGCAACTCATCCGTGAGATGCGGGATGCCGGGAAGACCGTTTTTCTCACCACGCAGTATTTGGACGAAGCGGACGCCCTTTCGGACCACATCGCCTTTATCCGGGATGGACGGATCGTCAAATACGGAACACCGGCTGAAATCAAACAGCGGGTCACGGAATCGTACACGTTGACGGTTGCGCCAAGCCAACGCGCGGAAGCAGTCACTGCGTTAACAGCTGCAAAGATCGCCTATACCGAACAGACTGGCAGTTTCAAGTTAACGGCCAGCGTGGCGCCGGTTGCACTGTCGTTACTGATGGATCAGCACCTGACCGTGCAACAATATGACTTAGATGAAATTAGCTTAGAGGACGTTTTCTTGAACGTCACGGATACGGAGGCCACTCATGCAATCAATTAAACAGTTAACGATGCTGACTAAGCGCATCGTGCGTCAGAACTTAACCAACGCGGATACGGTAATCACGGTAATCGCCATGCCGGTATTTATGTTGCTCTTCTTCGTGTACGTTTTCGGTGGCAACATTGCGACCGTTAGTGGTGGCGGGATGAGTGAGGGTGATTATTTAACCTATGCGCTACCCGGTTTTCTACTATTAACGATGGCGATGGGCTCAGCCTACACCTCGTTACGAATCAACACGGATCAAACGACCGGGTTCTTAAGCCGGCTTCACTCGTTGCCGATTCGCCGGTGGGTGATTTTAGGCTCACACGTTCTGGCCTCGATTATTTTCATGTTGCTGGCAGAGGTTGCCGTCTTTTTAGTGGGGATGGTGATGGGCTACCGGGTCGATGCGCCATTATCGGCAGGACTGGCCTTCTGGGGGGTCTCCTTGTTATTCGGTTTGGCGATTACGTTGCTGGCAGTGCCGTTTTCGCTAAAGGCGGATAACTATGCGTCTGCTGGTGGCTTTTCCTACCTATTACTGATGTTGTTGTTCGTTAGTTCGGCGTTGATGCCAACGGCGGGGATGGCCAAACCAGTGCGGATCTTCGCTAATCATCAACCTATGACGCCAATTGTTAACGTGGCGCGGGGATTGTTAGATCAAAGTGTTCAGGCGTCAACCCATACCACGTTGATTGCGCTGATCTGGTTAGTTGCTGGGATTATTATGTTTGGTGGTTTGTCTTACGTGGTTTATGCGCAAGTGTTCCTGAAGAAGTAATCGGGTTTAGCTTAGATGGGCTGAACGCATAAAAGCAGCCTTGGGAACTACCGGTTTGGCGTTCTCAAGGTTGCTTTATTAGCTAATTATTTAACGACTGATGCCAAGTAAGCACTTAACCGCTGCTTAGCGTCTTCAACCAATTGCGCTTTGTCATTTTCCATTAGGTCTAACCCCTCAGCGCGAATCAGTTCCATCTTGGTGATGCCCATGAAGTTCAAAACGGTCCGCATGTAGTGGGGCGCAATGTCAGCGTTGACGTAGCGGATGTCGTGTTCGTAGTCGCTGCCACTGGATTGGATGTAGGCCACTTTTTGCTTGCCGTCTAAGAGACCGACGGAGCCATCGGCGGTGTATTTGAACGTTTTATTAGCAATCAAAATGTTGTCGATGTAGTCCTTGAGCCGGCTGACCACGTTGAAGTTGTGGAGTGGCATCATGATGAGGATCAAATCAGCACGCTTCCATTGGTCGATCAGTTGATTTTGCGCGTCGTCAACGAGGGCCGGGGTGTTTAAGTTTTCGGCCGTAATTTCTGGAATGTTGGCTTCTGGTGCGTACAGGGTCAATTGTTCGACTTCGGCGTTCGGCGCCAGTTGTTTTAACTGGTCGAGGGCGGTTTGTTCGAGTTGGTTAATGGTGCGTTGGGGGTTCGTGTAATCTGGGTGGGCGTTAATGATTAAGATGGTCATAGTAAGATTCCTTTCGAGTATAATAGTAGTAGTTTAATTGAGGAGGGGTCGCGATGTTTCTCATCGACCGGCAAGCAACGGAGCAGATTTATCACCAGTTGTACCGTCAACTGCGCGCGGAAATTGAAACGGGGGTCCGGCACCCGGGACAGGTCGTCCCGAGCACCCGGTATTTGGCCCAACAGTTATCACTGAGTCGAAATACCGTGGATCATGCCTATCAGGACTTAGTCGCTGAAGGTTACTTAGTGAGTCGGCCAGGATCCGGCTACCACGTGGCGAACCAGTTACCATTCACGGTGGCGAGTCCGGCGTTGAGTGCGGTGCCGCGGCCCAAATACCGCTACGACTTCACCGAAACCTACGATTACTTACGGCTCTTTCCGGTGCAAGCGTGGCAGGCCGCTGAACAGCGGGTTTTCCAACGTGGCGTTGCTCACATTCAACCTGCGAATGGTGATTTAGGTTATCGCGAACAGCTAGTGAACTACTTGGCGCGGTTGAAAAATCTCCACGTTCAACCGGAACAGATCGTGATCACCAGCGGATTCAATGAAGCTGCCGGGATCATTGCCCAGCTTGTGCCGGCCTTTCATGAACAAGGCCTCAGCGTGGCGGAACCGATCGCACCTAATGCGCGGTCGGTGTGGCAGACGTTGGCGGTGCCTGTGACCCAGTTTCGGGAACTGGCCAATTTGCCAGATGCGGCGGGTTACGTGTTATCACCGACCCATAACTTTCCCAGCGGCGCCGGTCTGACCGCCATTCAGCGACAAAAATTTGCGGCGTGGTTACAAGAACGGCAACGGTACCTGATCGAGCTAGATACGGACGGCAACCTGACTTATTCGGGGCAGCCAACGCCAGCGATTCACCACTACCTTGATGGTGAGCGCTGTTTCTACTACACCAACTTTGATGAGATCTTAGGCGCTTCGCTGTGCATGGGCATTTTAGTCATTCCGGAAAACTTCGTTGGTCGCTATCAGGTGATCTACGGTAAGTTGCCCAACTGCAACTCACAGCTTCAGCAACAGGTCCTCAGTCAGTTGATCGCCAACGATGACCTCGAACGGTTCATGCGCCAACTCACCATCGTCTACGCCAACCGCCGGCAGTTGGTGTTAAATACGGTGCGGGACTGTTTCGGGTCCCGAGTTGAAGCAATGGACGTTGCGGCTGGGAGCTTTGTGACGCTACGGCTGTATTTAAAGCAACCCGTTAAAACGTTGATTGCGGCTGCCGAACAGGTTGGCGTTGGCCTCGTTGACCCGGATCGGTGCTGGTCGAATTTACAACCGGCGTATCCGAGCATCGTGCTGAGCTTACGGCAGATGGACGATGCCCACATTGTCGATGGGATTCGCGTCCTCGCTGATGCTTGGCAACAATTCTTAGTATAGTGAAAATTGAACCGAACCCAAGAGCCAGTTGGGTGCCGGTTTGTCGAGTGGCATCGAATTGTCAGGTTCGGTTCTTGACGCCTATACTACCTAACAATATAATGTACTGGAGCTTAACTAAACTAACGAAAGCAGGTCAAACCTATGAACGGACTAACCGAATTACTCAAAGGGGCGCTGGAAGGCATCGTTCTTCAGCGTATCAGCCAAGGCGAGACCTATGGCTACGAAATCACCCAGTACTTAGTCGATAACGGCTTAGAAGATATCGTTGAAGGGACGGTGTATACCGTTCTGTTACGCCTAGATAAGAAGGGCCTACTCACCGTCACCCGGCGAAAATCAGACCGAGGACCGATGCGGAAGTTTTATTCGTTAAATGCCGATGGTGAGGCCTACTTAGCCGAATTTTGGACGAAATGGGATTTTTTGACGACAACGATGACGGCGTTGAGGGGGCATCAAAAGTGAATTTTTGGGATAGAATAACTGGCAATGATATGACACGCCAAATGAAGGCGTTCGAGCAACAGGTTCAAACCTTGCCAGCCGATTATCAAGCTGCGTGGCAGTTGATTCAAAAGACGGTTTGGACCCGAACGGATATTACCGGACGAAATTTGATGCCGATTTTTGATGGTATTGTTGACTTGATGACGGAAGCTGCGGCGGATGGCCTTAGTGTGACTGAAGCACTTGGTGATGACATCGCAGCGTTTGCGGACAACGTTGCGGCAACTAGTGGTGCGCAGAATCTACAAGATCGTTGGCGAGCGACTTTGAACCGGCGAGTGGCTAAGAAGCTTGGGAGGTCGTTGTGATGGGGTTAATGGATGATAAACAGGCTTGGCGGGCGCACATGGCGGCGGTTCATGCCTTGCCACGAGATTACGAAGTGGTTTATTTGGAGATTCAGAAGTACGTGTTTAAAGTTGGTCCGGTAGCGGCTAGTGGTCAGGAGAAAGTGCTGGCGGAGTTACTGCAGCTATTTCAGGATGGTGCGGAACAACAGGCTGATGTTTTAGACGTCACAGGGCATGACGTTGCGGCGTTTGCGGATGAGTTGATTGCGGGCGTTGGTGGCGTGACTTTGATGGATAAGTATTTAGCTGAATGATGTGAGTGGCGACGTGAATTGATTGAGAATTCAGGTCGTTTTTTATTGTCGTTTGTGTCCAGCGCGTGTTGGATTTTGGCTGTTTGTCGTCGCTTCGCTCGCCAAAGCCGCATAAAAGCTGGCGCTCTCAAGCTACAAAATTCGGCGCCACTTTGGCTGTTATTTCCAGGGTTCCTGAAGTTATAGGAAGTTGTCAACCACGTGTACCTTCCGGCCACCGCGCCGAATAGTGCTGCGCAAGACTGAGAGCTGCATGTAAGGCAAGGCCGGTAAACCCGCCAGGCCCAGGCGCCTTCACCGGCCTCGCCTTACACACTGCTCTCAACCCGTCTTGCTCCGCACACTTAATATGTAACCCGGGGAAACTACCGTTAACCACAGTACATGAATCGCTTCATGTGACTTGCTGTGTTATAATATCTACTGTATAGGCCGTTTTCACAAGCCTGTACACCTACCTGAACGTGTCAGCCGGGCCGTGCACCCGCGCCTGACCTAACCGAATGTGCACTTAAACTAAAACTAAACATACCTGAACGAATCGTTATCTGAAGGAGGATAATTCAGATGAAAAAAATTCTAGTGGTCGACGATGAAAAACCAATTACAGACATTATCAAATTTAACTTAACTAAAGAGGGTTACGAGGTGGCTGTCGCGCATGATGGCGAAGAGGCCTTGCAACAAGTAGAAGAAATTGAACCAGACTTAATTATTTTGGACCTGATGTTACCTAAGATCGACGGGCTTGAAGTGGCGCGCCAAGTGCGGATGAAGCACGATATGCCAATTATTATGGTCACTGCCAAGGACTCAGAACTGGACAAAGTGCTGGGACTTGAACTTGGTGCCGATGATTACGTCACGAAACCATTCTCTAACCGGGAACTGGTTGCCCGGGTTAAGGCGAACTTACGTCGTCAAAACAGCGTGAGTGCGGCCGTTCCTGAAGAAGAGGAAAACAAGGATATCGAAATTGGCGATTTGGTGATCCATCCAGACGCCTACTCCGTTTCAAAGCGGGGCCAAAACATTGAATTAACCCACCGGGAATTTGAACTATTACACTACTTAGCCCAACACATTGGCCAAGTAATGACCCGGGAACACTTGCTCCAAACCGTTTGGGGGTACGACTACTTCGGTGATGTCCGGACAGTCGACGTAACGGTACGGCGCTTACGTGAAAAAATCGAAGATAACCCCAGCCATCCAACTTGGTTGGTCACCCGTCGTGGGGTGGGGTATTACCTGAGAAATACCGATAGCGACGCCCAAGCATAGGCGACTAGCATGATCGTAAGGGGTAAAGAGACACGTGAAACGAAAAATTAGATGGTATCAGTCGATTCAGTTTAAGATCGCGTTTGTGTTCGCGATGATGTTGATCATTACGTTGGAAATTGTTGGGGCGGTCTTCGTCCAGCAACTCGAAACGCAGAACTTACGCACGTTTAAGAACCAGATTTCACTCCAGCGTTATGTGAGTACCAATCTGACTTCTCAACTTTCGCGGGCGAACACCGCATCAGCTAACCGACAGATTCGAACCCTGTTGTCCGATGCTAATATCCCGAGTACGGCAAACGCTGAGATTCGGATTATCGATAATAAGGGGACTATTCGGGGGACTAACGAAGCCAATAATCAGCAGATCGTTGGCCAAAAAACCACGGATAACACCGTTAAAAAAGTCATTTATAACAACGGCGCTGGTAGCGAGACGACCACTTACGATTCGTCCAGCAACCAGTACTACTACATCAAAGTGACGCCGTTGATCAAACAAAGTAGCGGGAGTAGTACGCCCGTTGGGGTCGTGTACATTCGTGCGAGCCTCGAAAGTGTCTACGATAGTATTAGTAAGATTACAGCCATCTACCTCGTGGCGGCGATTATTGCCGTTGGCTTAGGGCTGGTTTTGTCGATCGTTATTTCCCGGGCAATTACCGTCCCAATCACCGAAATGAAGGAGCAGACCATCCGCATTGCGCGTGGGGACTACTCTGGACAAGTTCAGATTTACGGTAATGACGAACTGGGCCAACTAGCCAGTGCGGTCAATAACCTATCTGTCCGGGTGGAAGAGGCGCAAGAATCCACCGAGTCTGAGCGACGACGGTTAAATTCAGTGATGGCGCATATGACCGATGGGGTCATTGCGACCGACCGCCGCGGGAACGTGACGATTATTAACGAAACCGCCGTTGAATTCTTAGACGTGGATTCAGACCAAGCGATTGGCCAATCAGTCCTTGATATTTTAAACATCCGCAAGCGGTACACGTTGCGTGACTTATTGGAAGATCCAGACGAAATCATGCTGGACTTTTCAACTGACGATCACGACTTGATCCTGCAGGCTTATTTCTCACTGATTCAACGGGAATCCGGCTTTATCAGCGGGTTAGCCTGTGTGCTGCATGACGTTACTGAACAACAAAAAATCGATCAAGACCGCAAACAATTCGTATCTAACGTGTCCCATGAATTACGGACACCGTTAACCAGTGTCCGGTCCTACATTGAAGCCTTGTCGGATGGCGCTTGGCAGGATCCAGAAATCGCACCGAAGTTCCTGAAGGTGACCCAAGAGGAAACCGATCGAATGATTCGGATGATCAATGACCTGTTGACGTTGTCACGGATGGATTCCGGGACCCAGAAATTAAACCTCGAACTCGTGAACTTAAACGAGCTCTTTAACTACGTCTTGAACCGTTTCGATATGATTATCGATAGTAACGAACAAAACGACCGCTCTGATAAGCACTACACCATCAAGCGGGAATTTACCAAGCGTGATTTATGGGTTGAAATCGACACCGACCGCTTCACTCAAGTGTTAGACAACATTATGAACAACGCCATCAAGTACTCACCGGATGGCGGGATCGTGACGTGTCGGTTGATTGAAACGCATAATAACGTGATTTTAAGCATCGCAGACCAAGGTCTCGGGATTCCGCGAGCCGATATTCCCCACGTCTTTGACCGGTTCTACCGAGTCGATAAGGCGCGCTCACGGGCACAAGGCGGGACTGGCTTGGGCTTAGCCATCTCTAAAGAAGTGATCCAATCGCTTGGCGGTAAGATTTGGGTTGAAAGTCGTGAAGGGCACGGCTCAACCTTCTACATTTCACTGCCATACGAACCTTACGATGAGGGGGATGATCTTTGGGATGAAGCTTAGACAACTCTGGCTCCCCGTTAGTTTGGGGATCGCCATGGTCATCAGTTTAGGCCTCTCAGTCATGTTGTGGACGAACCCTGCCCACTCCACGCTGAGTAGCCGAACCAAGGTGACCAAAACCAACGATAATTCAAATAACACCACCTTTCAGGATATTTACCTGCCGTCACAAATCGTGTCGACCGATAGTAAGGGCCAACAAGAGGTTCTGACTAACGATAAGATCAACATTGCCTCGCAACTTCGCGACAAAATGAGTCGGTTTACGGCGACTGATGTTCAGACGGTGAGCGAACGGTCCAGTAAAGCCTATCTCAAGCAGTTGAAGCGCAAGAGTACGGTGTTGCTGAACTACGAGACACCAATGACGGTCAACTTTTTCCGCAAGGTCTTTGACAACCAACTTAAGGTGCCAAACCAGAAGTTTAACCGGGTTCAGTTACTGCTGAACGACCCGAAGCATTTGTATCTATTAAACGACCAAACGTTGCGGGTGGCGCGGGTGAAGTTGAAGAATAACGAAGCTGGCAAGTTAAAGAAAGTGTTGAATGATCAGATGGTCAAGCACCCAGTATCGTTCATGATGCTGAATGGTAAACCACTGCTTTATTACCCCGATGCGCTGAAACTTAAAACTTACAGTTATCAACTAACTGAACAGACGCAAAGCTACTACGCGAACCGAATCATGACGACCAACGCCAACAGTAGTGTGCAGATCAAACACCACAAGAACAGTACGGTCTACGATGATCATGGCTTCCGGCACATGGTAGTGAGCGATAAGGACGATACCGTGGTCTTTACGAACTACAATTCGCAAGTGAAGAGTAACAGCTTTTTGACGACCATGAACCACGTTTACCAGCAAATGGTGATGGTGGGGATGCCGTTGGATAACATGCGGTTCTTCGCTTACGACAGCGGGGCGCACACGGTTAGTTTCCGAACCTATGTCGGTGGACTGCCGGTATTTGACCAATCAAACTTTGGGGCGGTTCAGGTTCAGATTCTGGATCAGACCTCGTATCAGATGAACTTCTCACTGGATAGCTTGCAGGTACCGATTCCGCCGGCTCAGGATACCGCAACGGTTGAGTCGATGGGAACGTTACTTAAACGACTTGAGGCTGCGGGTGTTCATAAGCGTAAGATCCAAGATATTCAACTCGGTTACACTTGGACACGAGATACCGGTCTGGATAAAGTCGTCAACCTCACACCAACTTGGTACATCAAAATTGGTGGCAAATGGCAAACGTATGAGGAGGCGATCCAATGAACTTTAAGCGAATTCAGATCATCTTCCTCATCATCTTTATCATGATGGACGGGTTTCTCTACCTGTCCTTCAACCGGAGTAGTGTCGGTAATTCGGATTCCTCCAGTAATAACATTTTGGAAGAAATGCGTAAGGATCAAATCAGCTTTACGAAGCCGACGACTGACACGCATGAGGGCTACTATTTCTCTGGTGAAAACGGCACGACATTGCGGGATGGTGCAGCAGCGCTACAGCAGCAAACCTACCGCTTTAATGGCCAGGAGCTGGTGAGTGAATTTAAACGCACCATCAAGCTGCCTGAAGGTGAGGCCAAGGCAACCTTGGATAAAATCGTCGCCAACCCGCTGTTAGTCATCAACGGGAAGGATTACACCTATAGCAGTAAGCTGTCGCGGGACAACGAGCTGATTTACGTTCAACGGGTAGCTGGCGGTCCGGTATACTCGCGGTACGGCCAACTTCGCTTTGCGCTGAATAATCAGCACCGGGTAATTGGTTATAGCCAAACCTACCTCGATAACGTGAAGTTACTAAAGGAAAAGAGCAAGACTATCAGCGAGGAACGCGCGCTGACTTGGTTATACCAGTACAACGAAGTGCCAAACGGTGCTAAGATTTCCTGGTCCAACCTCGCCTATACGCGGTTACTGACCGCTCGCGGGCAGTACGTTTTCTTGCCGACTTGGGTCTTCGCGGTTAAAATCAATAATTCATCTGCCGTTGTGTTGAAACGGGTCAACGCCTACACGGGTGAGATTCTTAAGACTGGCAACGGTAGTAATAACAGCAATGCTAATACGGAAATTTTTACGATGACTTAGTTGTTGTGTGATGAGCATCACTCGATTGTGGGTGGTGCTTTTTTGTGCTGTCGTTTGTGTCCAGCGTAAGCATCATTGATGTGAGTTTGTGAAATATAAGTTGCGTGAGCTGGCGATTCCGGTCAGCGACTAGGTTCCTGCTGTGGGGCCGGCCTGAGCCAAAGGGCGGTCTCAGTCCTCGAATTCAAGCCTCGCCAAAACCCGTGCGAGTCTTGAATTCGTCCCCGATAATTGGCGGTTGTTGGAAGTTCGTCAACAACTACCAATTATCGCGACACAGCATCCACCTAGCCGCTGACCGGAATCTCATATTGCACAATTGGCCGCATTGTAGACCATCTCAAGAGCTTAACTGCACGTTCAGTCACGGGATTACAACGACTGACGTTAATTCGACAAACGCCCAAATTGATCATCAATCAGCAATTCATATTACGATAGCTGAATATCAGCACAACTGCATTAAGTTCACGTGAACGTAGCGCATAACTGGCAAATTTAGTTTTATGCAATCGTTGGTTCATTGTGGTTACGCGTCTGCAGTTGTCGAGTAATTATCTAACATTGCCGTGACGCAGTTCCGTCAACTTCAGATTGTGACAGTCAGCAGCTCTGTTACCGCCAGCACACCATGTAGCGGGAGGCGGAGGCGCGCGGAGCTCCGGAGCGACGACCCGGCGAAGCCTGGAAGCTGCGTTCCAGCTCCGCATAGCGCCGGAGTCTCCCGCGGCATCCTCCCACCATATAAAACCAGAATCACCTCGCAAACTCAGAATGCTTACGCTGGACACAAACGTAAGCAATGACAGGCCATTAAAATTGGCCGATACACTAACCGCCACGCTTGTATTTTTGTACGAAATGGGTTCTAATAGTAGGCGATAGTAAAAATTTTAAAGTAACGTGGAACCGTAATTAAAAGGAAGTTGGGCAGTCTATGCAACAGGAAGATGATGGGTTGAAGGTCAGTGTGTTAGCCAGTGGGAGTACTGGGAACTGTACCTATATTGAAACCAAGGAACACCACATTTTAATCGATGCGGGGTTGAGTGGTAAGAAAATCGAAGGGTTAATGGCGTCGATCGGTCGGGATATGCACGACGTGGATTCGCTGTTTGTGACCCATGAACATTCTGATCACCGGAAAGCAGTCGGCATTTTGGCGCGGCGGTACGGGCTTGACGTTTACGCGAACCAGGGGACTTGGGATGCGATGGATGGTAAAATCGGTAAAGTTGACGTTACCCAAAAGCACATCTTGGCACCCGACAGTACGCTGAGTTTGGGTGACATGGATGTGGAGAGCTTCTCCGTGTCGCATGATGCCGCTGAGCCGCAATTTTACGCCGTTCACAGTGGCGGCAAGACCTTTGTGGTGTTGACGGACACCGGCTACGTTTCCGACCATGTCGAGGGCGTTATTAAGGATGCCGACGCCTACTTAATGGAGTGTAACCACGATGTTGAAATGCTACGGATGGGCAGTTACTCTTGGCCATTAAAGCAACGGATCCTCGGCGACACTGGTCACTTGTCAAATGAAGACGGGGCCGACGCGATGATGGATGTTTTAGGCCGTCATACCAAGCGCATCTTCCTCGGACATTTGAGTCAAGAAAACAACATGAAGTCACTGGCACACCTGACCGTTGCCTCCATTTTGGAAGACCACGATTTTGGCGTTGACCACGATTTCAAGATTTTAGATACCGATCCAGAGAAGGCTAGCGGGTTAGTGACTCTTTAAGTTTTCGCCTAATTCTTAAGGGATTTAGCAAAAATTTATAACTTTTACGAGTTAAGATTCAAACTTTTTTCATAACTAACCGTTACAATAGAACCTATACAGAACGTGGTTCAGTGAGGGACTGGACCAATCTGACAAAGGGCTGCTGACAGCGCTAGCCTTCGTGCCTAGCATTGAGGAGGACGGCTGTTGGAACCCTTACTAAAGGAGGGAAAGCGCGATTCGCGCGAACGATGGATAATCAACAAGGACCAAACTCAAATGAACCAATCACACCGCAACATTCTGGTACTAAGGGCTTATTAATTAAGGTGGCCGTTACGGCGTTGGTAGCCGGACTCGTGGGCGGGGGAATCGCTTACGGTGGCGCTAACTACTTAAGTAACCGGGATTCGACATCGGTACCAGCTGGGTCAAATAGCGGCGGTTCAACGTCGACCAGTAACTTAAAGGTGAACGTCAGCTCGCAGGCTTCAAAGGCATTTACGACCGTTAAACCGTCCGTTGTGTCAGTCATTAATTTGCAAAAAGAAAGTCAGTCATCAAGTACTTTAGGTGGCTTGATTGGTGGCGATAGTAGCAGTAGCGATTCATCGTCATCAAGCAGTTTGGAAACCAGCTCTGAAGGTTCTGGGGTCATTTACAAGAAGTCCGGGAACGCCGCTTATGTTGTGACCAACAACCACGTGGTCTCAGGTTCCAACGCGCTTGAAGTGATCTTAAGTAATGGTAAGAAGCTGGATGCTAAGATTGTTGGTAAGGATTCAGTGACCGACTTAGCTGTCTTGAAGATCAACAGTGCAGATGTGAAGAGTGTCGCTACGTTCGGTAATTCTGATAACATCAAAGTCGGTGAAACCGCGTTGGCAATTGGCTCGCCATTAGGCTCGCAGTACGCAACGTCATTAACGGAAGGAATTATTTCCGCTAAGAAACGGACCGTCGCAACGACCGATGAAACCACGAACCAACAAACTGGGAACGCCACGGTTATCCAAACCGATGCTGCCATCAACCCTGGAAACTCAGGTGGTCCACTGATCAACTTGGCCGGTCAAGTCGTTGGGATCAACTCAATGAAGTTGGCCAGCGATAACTCCGGGACCAGCGTTGAAGGGATGGGCTTTGCGATCCCAAGTAACGAAGTTGTGACGATTATTAACCAGTTGATCAAGAACGGGAAGATCGTTCGGCCAGCGTTAGGCATCAAGTACGTGGACCTTTCAGAAGTTTCAAAGACTCAACAGAAGTCCATCTTGAAGTTGCCAACCAGTGTTGAAAACGGGGTCGTTGTGATGACGACACCAGGTTCAAGCACCCCAGCAGGTAAGGCCGGCATCAAGAAGTACGATGTCATCACTGCTTTAGGTGGTAAGAAGATCAGCACCGATTCAACCTTGCGTGACTTGCTGTACAAGTACAGCGTGGGCGATACGGTTGCGGTAACGTACTACCACAATGGGAAAATGAAGACTGAGAAGGTTAAGTTGACGGAGACTACTTCGCAGTTGAATAGTAATAATTAGAGTGTGAGACAAAGCGTTTAAAGCGTGGAGTATAAGGGCGCCCCGATTAGAACCTCGGTTTTTGAGGTTTTAATCGGGGCGCCCTTATATGCAACGCTTTGCTTTGGCTCACACGTTTCGGCGCGGTGGCCAGAAAGTTATGAGATGACAAGTTAGGGAACGTTGGCGATTGTCCGGAAAATATCAGTTTTAATAGCGACGAAAACAAAGTAGTAGTAATGTACATCGCCAGAAGCACTCAGTAAACTATCCCAACCTCTTTTTGTCCGGGTCGCCCTCACACGCAACACACAAAAAGTCGCGCCACTAATTGGTCGATCCCCAATCCGCAACGCAACCCACCAAAAACATCACAAATTAACTACTTCTACCAAAAAATTAAAACCCAATGAATCAAAAACCGCTGAAACCGGACAAACTGGTTTCAGCGGCTTTTCATTCTCCTGAAAAATCGAATATTCGGAATGTGAAAATGGTATAAGTAACGGAAGTTTAGGAAATACGGCTTGTGGATAACGAATAACGAAAGCGCTGTCGCCTAGAAAAATTCGGGAACGTCTGGAAAAGTTATGAACCTGTGGATAACTTTGGGGATAACTCAAAAAGTGGGTGAAGGCTTGTCATTACTCGTTTTTTCCCGGCGTGTCGCGAAATCTATAAACAGGTTGTGGATAACTAAAATCATGAAAATAAAAAATCCCTGGAAAACGTTGCTATGACGGGGTTCTTGCTGGTAGAATAAGGGAGAAGCTGAGTGGCGAAATGAAAATTGGTATAGGTTCGGCGCCATTAAAAGTGGGTTAGAAATGTAAGGGTTATCAACAAAAAGTGCCTGTGGATAACTTTGTGGATAAGTTAAATGGAGGAAGATTAGTTATGAACATCAAGTTCGTTGTGGTTGGTAAGTTGAAAGAGAAGTATTTTAAACAAGGTATCGCAGAGTATGCTAAACGCTTATCGCGGTTCTGCAAGTTTCAAATTGTAGAGGTGCCGGATGAGAAGGCGCCAGAATCGTTAAGTGACTCAGAGATGGCTCAGGTCATGGAAAAGGAAGGCCAACGCATCTTGGATAAGATCAAAGACCGCGAATACGTCTATGCGCTAGCTATCCTTGGGAAGGAACGTTCGTCTGAAGAGTTCGCTAAGGAGATCTCCCAGCTCACAACGTACGGTCACTCAGACATCACCTTTGTTATCGGTGGTTCCTTAGGGTTAGATCCGGCCGTGTTGAAACGCGCCAACACTCAGATTTCGTTTGGTCGGTTTACGCTACCGCACCAATTGATGCGATTGGTGTTGACGGAGCAGATTTATCGGGCGTTTATGATTAATGAGGGATCTCCGTATCATAAATAGAGCGGTTTTTGACTTAAAAACCGCTGAGTAAAATGATACGTAAGTCCGTATTATAAGTGAGGCGGACTAGCGTAATAAACGAGGCTGATCATCACCTTACAGCTCGTATAACTGCAATCCAATACCTCAAAGGAGGAGCCATGAATAAAGAAGCAATCTACCAATATTTAAAGTACCATGGCGTAAAATTTGAAGTCAATGAGCATCAAGCAGTTTTCAATATGGGAGAACTAGACGCTGTGGATTTGGCTTATCCTGAATGGGACGCCAAAAACCTATTTGTTCGAGATGATAAAAAACGGCATTACTATCTGATTTCGGTTAAAGGTGACAAAAGAGTTGATTTGAAGGCCTTCCGTAAGAAATACGGGTTACGGGCACTTTCCTTCGCGTCAGAGAATGACTTGCTAACCATTATGGGATTAACTCCCGGGTCTGTGACACCGCTTGGTCTTTTGAATGATGCAGACTGTAAGGTTCACTTTTATCTTGATGCTGAGTTTGTGGGCAATCTCATCGGCGTACATCCTAATGACAATACTGCCACAGTATGGTTGAAGGCTGACACGCTTGTTAAACTAATAAAAACGCATGGTAATGATGTCGATATCGTTGAACTAAATGGGTGAGATGTGGCATTGTTACTTAAATGATGCGGTTGAAACGTAAATGCTAGTAAACTAGTGAGATGAAATAAAGGAAGTCTTCAGATGATATTTACAATTGATCCGACGATTGACGGGGCCTTACTCGTCAGTGAAATCACCTTCAAAAACACGGCGCACAGCGATAGCCTTTGGCATGAACGGCTTGATCCGTTAATTGATGAAATCGCTAATCGTGACAATTTAGAGGCATTACGAGATAATCCCGCAATTCAAGCAACTAAAGCCGGCTATAAACACGTGGGTAAAGATCCAAGTCGTTACCGACCTTCAAGTGATAGCTTGTGGCGGCGGGTGATCAAAGGCAAAGGGCTATACGCGGTCAACACGCTAGTAGATTTGAATAATGAGTTATCATTGCGGCTGCATTTGCCACTAGGGAGTTACGACTTGGACCACCTTGTTGCGCCGCTCGCTTATACGGTGGCGCCGACTGGGGCAACCTACCCGGGAATCGGGAAGGCAGCGATTGATCTTGCCAATGGCTTGGTTTTAAAGGATGCTAACGGGTTCTTCGGTAGTCCAACGGCTGATTCGACACGGGCAATGATCACTGAAGACACCACGCACGCGTTAGTGATTGTCTATGCATTTGGCGAATTCGATGCACCCAAAATTCAAGCAATGGTTGCTGACAGTTGTCAGACCTATCTTGAAGATTGTACGGTCACTGAACAGTTTGTTGTGAAATAACTGGCTTGTGGTGCCGCTTCAATTTTCAGCTAACATCGTGGGACTGGTGATTGAAACATGAAGGTGTGCGGGCAAACTGCAAGGAAGCTAAATAACGCGATAAAACAAAAAACCAGATAACCATCGAGCAATAATTCGCTCAATGATCATCTGGTTTTTTAGTTTATTTACGATCCGCATCCAGCAACACAACCCCATCGTCAGGATTGTGGTCGATGGCGCCGACAACTTTGTGTGGGAGATAAGCTTCTTCAAGGTACGCAATCTCGTCAGGGGAGAGTGTTACGTCAAATGCACCCGCCGCATCGGTAAGATACTTTGATTTCGTCGCCCCGATGATTGGTGCGGCAACGCCCTTGGCCCATTCCCAAGCGATGCTGATTTGCGCCATGGTGGCGTGATGTTGTGCTGCCAGTTCCGCAACCCGTTGGGTGATCAGCAAATCAGTTGCTTTGGTGTGGTCGTATTTACCGGCTGCGACCCGGTCCGTGCGACTGCGCTTGGTATCCGTTGACCAGTTTGGGCGAGCTAAGCGGCCAGCAGCTAGCGGGCTGTATGGCATCAACGAGACACCCATTTGTTGACATAGGGGGATCAGTTCGCGCTCGTCTTCGCGATACAACAGGTTGTAATGATTTTCCATTGCTACAAAGGGGGCCCAACCGTGATCACGAGCTGCTAACTGCATATTGTAGAATTGGTAGCCATACATCGCAGAAGCGCCAAGTGCCCGGACTTTGCCGGCTGTCACGAGGTCGTTAAGTGCGGACATGGTTTCTTCAATTGGCGTATCGTAATCAAACCGGTGAATGATGTAGAGATCAAGATAGTCTGTTCCAAGCCGTTTCAAGGTCCCGTCAATTTCACGGTTGATTGCTGCTTTAGAAAGACGGCCAGGATTGAAATAGACTTTAGAAGCCAAGACGACCTTATCCCGGGTGGTTAGCCGTTTGATTGCTGCGCCTAGGTATTCTTCACTGGTACCAGCCGAATAAACGTTGGCAGTGTCAAAAAAATTGATGCCGAGGTCTAAAGCATGCTTGATAACGGTCTCACTTTGAGTCTTATCAAGTGTCCAATCGTGCATCGTGCCGGCCTGGCCAAAGCTCATGGCGCCGACGCAAAGTTTAGAAATGTTAATGTCTGTGTTGCCGAGTTGAGTATAGTTCATGGTTGATTCTCCTTGAATAACGCGTTGATGAATGGTCTGTCAGTTTAAATTCTGCTTACAATTAGTATTTTAGTGCAACTTTTTTGTTGTGTACAATACTTCAAAATATTCACTTTAATGCTTAAAAAGCATAGTAGACGTAAGCATCACATCACCGCACGATCCCCAGCCAAATACCGTTCCAGCTTATGGTCAATTACCTTCAACTGTTCCTGCTTGTCAGCAATCGCAGCAACGACTCGATCGCGTTGTTGACGCATCAATTCGATTCGTTCCGGTAAGCTATTGTCACCTTCACGGACTAAGGCGGTGTAATGCTGTAATTCAACAATCGACATACCAGCGGCCCGCAAATAGTGTAGGTTGACCATCCAATGCAAGTCTTCATCGTCAAAGAGTCGCTGATGAGTGGCATTGCGCTTTTCTGGTGGTAACAACCCACATTCTAGGTAATAGCGGACTGTCCGAATCGTGACGTCGGCGGCTTTTGCGAACTCACCGATACGCATTAAGTGATTAGTTGTCATTTTAGCTTGACCTCCCGTTACGTTAGGTTGATATAGTAGCTTCATCATAACAGAAAAGGAAGATGGGGACATGACGATTAAGACGCTAATTACCGGTGCGGATCGAGGAATGGGGTATGAATTGGCACTAGAAATTGGGTTGAAAGGGCAGTATATCTACGTTGGCTCTAGGAATCTAGCGCGTGGACAGGACGCGGCAACCCGACTTAAGGCTGCTGGGGTTCAAGCAGAAGCGGTGCAGTTAGATGTCACGGATCATGAATCGATTGTTGCTGCGAAATCAAAACTCAACCCACAGTTGGACATTCTCATCAATAACGCTGGCGTTGCGGTTGACCATGATACGAAACCTTCTGAGGTATCTATAAATGCCATTCGCCAAGATTTTGACGTGAATTATTTTGGCATGATGGACGTTACTCAGGTTTTCTTGCCACTCTTGAAGGCGGCCCCAGCTGGCCGGATTATTAACATCTCCAGTGCTGTTGGATCGCTGGCCCTCGCTAGTGATCCCGATACCAGTATCCATAAGCTCCAGGCGTCCGGTTATCAGGCCTCTAAAGCAGCGGTCAATATGTTCACGATTAAGCTCGCTGCAGAGTTTGAGGGGACGCCACTTACAGTCAACGCCGTCAATCCAGGGTGGGTTGATACTAGTTTCGGCGGTGGTGGCGGTAACCGGACCGTGCAGGTGGGAGTGGCACGTACAGTTGCGTTAGCGACCGCGACGACGTTGATTGATTCGGGGACGTTTTCAGATATTGATGGCATTGTGCCGTGGTAGTCAATCAAATAGTTAGCTAGATTTATAGTGATCTGTCAAAACTGCCATCAACAGTGTAATATCAAAGACTGACTCAAAAAAGAGGACACATAAATAGCGCATGCCTATCGCGGGCATGCGCTATTTATCGGCTTATTAACGTTTCAATACTTTAACCACAAGATCAATGGTTTGCGCAATCGTCGCATCATCAACCGCATCATTAGCCGTCTGCAAAACCAGCTGTGGCACGGTCGCAAAACTCGCCACGATGACCTCTGGTGCATCAATAAAGTCGGGCGAAGCGGCAATTTGTTGATACAACTTTACCAGTGATCCAGCAGCGGTTTGACCATAGGCGCGGGCTGCATCATCCAATAGCTCCTGATTCGTCCACAGTGCGGAAACGAAGTGGGCTTCTTTAGGATACTGCTGCGTCTGAGTGATTGAATAGCGCAACATTGCCCGGACCTGAGCTTCTAGGTCCGAACCGGCAGCCGCAATTGCGCCAGCGAGTCCTTTATGCAGATCATCTTTGACTTCCTCGTATAAGCGACTCAACAGGTCGGTCTTATCTTGATAGTAGAGGTAGATGGTTGCGGGACTAACACCGGCACGCTTGGCGACTTTGGCTGTAGTCAGGTTGGTGAAGCCATCTGCTTCGCACAACACGATGACGGCTTCTTTAATGGCTTTGATTTTATTTTCGTCTTTTGTTCTCATAGGCTAACCTTAACTGATTAATCAGTTTTCGTCAATCCAAGGTTGGATTTGGGCCATGCAGTAGTTCCACAGCATCAGCTCTTTAGCAGGGGAGTATTCCCGGGTTGCGGGCTGAATTTGCCGCTTTTTATTATCGAAGAATTTGCCACTAACGCCCTTTACTGCATCATCAGAGGCTAGGTAGACGTTGGTGACAGCGCCCTGTTCTGGGGTAGCAATGTGGAAGGTCTTGCCAATTCTGATAGCGACTTTATAAATCAGGTTGTCCCAAAAGCCATTGTCACTGTCTTGGCCGAAATTGGTCGTTGCCATCCCAGGGTGTGAAACGTTAACCGTCACGTTGGTGATGCCAGCCTGTTGCAGTTGAGCTGCCAGGTGTTGCGTGTTCCAGATGACAAATAACTTGCTGATGCCGTACCGCGTTTGGCCCGAGTCAACGTGTTCCAAGTTAAGGTCGTGCATATCAGGGCGTGCCATGCGGTGAGTGCCAGAGGACATATTGATGATCCGGCCGTCAGTTGATTTGCGTAACTGTGGTAATAATAATTCGGCCAGCAGCAGTGGCGCCATCACGTTCAACGCCATCGTGCCTTCGATTCCATCTACGGTTTCAAACCGCTTGGCATCGAGAACCGCACCGGCGTTGTTGATTAGAACGTCAAGGTGGTCAAACTGGGTGTTAAATTCAGTGACCATCTGTTTAATCGCCTTCATTGAGAAGAGGTCGGCAATCAAATAACTGACGTTTTGATTGCCGGTTGCGGCTTTGAGTTCAGCAACTACGCGTTGGGCTTTTTGTTCATTACGACCGTGGATAATCACTTGGTTGCCTTTGGCTGCGAGTTCTTGAGCGGTGATTTTTCCGATTCCGTCGGTGGCACCGGTAATTAACATAATTTTAGACATAGATTTACTCCTTATTTTTGAGTTGGGGAAAGTTGATTGAATTGGGTGATCTAACAGAACTAGGGAGGTGGTGTTAGATGATGGGATGTTGTTGCGTTAAGGTCCAACGTTGATCCGCGTCATCGCTGGCTGGTTGTAGAACCAGTCGATCATCAACGGTGCTTGAGGTGCTGGTGATGTACAGGTCACTACCGGCAAGTTGAATCGTGTAGGTGCCGTCATCTTGTCGGTTAAATTGCCAGTGTTGGTGCTTGTCGCCACCGATTGGGCGTTGTGCTAATTGGGTACCGGCAACGGGTTCACCAACCGGCGCAAAGGATTTTTGAGTATAAAGGTCCTTGAGGAGGTAGGTCTCCTCGTCAATTTTAATCATCTGCCAAGTGGTGCATTCCCAGTTTTGCGGCGTGTATTGAATGATTGGAACGCCATCAGCGATTCCAGCATCTTTTGGCCGAATAACTAGCCCAGATTTCACGTTTTTGATCATGTAAGCATCCGGCGTTTCAATTTTACGGTGATAATTTTTGATGAGTCGGTGGCCAAAGACGGCAGTCAAACCGGCAACGACAACGGCGTCGGCGATTAAAATGGTGCTTGCGTTCATTTGATTTTCTCCTATAACTGATTAGTTAGTCTTTTAAAACTTAAAATAAATGGCGAGTTAACGCTCACCGAATTAAGTAAAATTATTTAAGTCATTTATCAATGAATCAATAGTAACTGATTAGTCAGTTAAAAGCAACTCTTTTTTATTTGATTTCCAAAATGGATTCAATTTGACTAAACGAAAGCGATCGCAATAATTGATTAGCAACAGTGGCTGCTGTACCATAAATTTAATTTTAAAATTATCAAATAACGAATTGGAGGCTTCATCATGACAGCAAAGTTAGATGCACTTCAGGGTTTAGCACAGACGTGGTTCAAGACTGCTCAGCAGGGAATTATTCAAGCTGAACTTGATCGAAAGCGCGGCTATGGGAAACTAGCGGATGTTTTAGAGGGTGAAGCCAAAGAGGACTTTGAGGATGCCCAAACGATTGTTAAACGGTTGGTTGAACTGGGTTACACCCCACAACCAGCGACGGATGCGTTACCAATCTACACCGATATTAAGGAACAGCTTGAATCAACGTATCAGGGCTTTATCGGTGAAAACGAGGGTGCTTTGGATCGCTTAGCGGCGTTATTTGACGATGATTATACGACGCGCAAGATGATTCAAACCTTTATTGTTGAAGAAGCGGGGCATAAGCTGTGGCTTGAGAAGCACCTTGGTTTGATCAAGGATATCGGAATGGAAAATTATCTGATTGAGCAGATTGGGCAGGTTAATGATTAGTCAGTGTTTGTAAAACGAATTTAAGTCATGCGGAAGATCTCCTGAATGGGGATCTTTTTTGTTACGGTCGGTCGTGATAGATTACTAAAAAAGCCTGATCACCAAACGACCAGACTTTTTTTAAGCGATATTATTTGAAATGAAACGTATTATTTGCAGTATACACGCCACAGATAATGACAACGGCACCAATCAACTGAGCGCTACTGAAGGCTTCACCAAGTAACAAAATACCAGCCACAATTGACACAACGGTTGATACCCCAATGAACGAGGCAGTCTTATTCACACCGATTTTAGCGATGGCGTAATTTGATAAAAACAGGGCTAGTACTGAACTGCCGATTCCTTGATATAAGACGGCGATGGTGAAACGCTTGTTGGTTATTGGCAGGCTTAGTAAAGATTGGAGGTTACCGTGAATCAGCGCTTCACCAAGCGCCATGACGACAAAGACGATCGCACCAGCCGCCAGCATGATGTAGGTGATTTCGATACCAGTGTAAGCTTCGGCCTTTTCAACGTAGACGCTGTATAGCGCATAGGTGATGACCGCTAGAAATAAGAACAGGTAGCCAATGATCGACAGACTGGCGCTGGCACCGGCGGCAATCACGGTAATGATTACCCCAATTAAGGTGATCAAGATGCCGATTACTTGTTGGCGACTCGGGTAGTTGTGAAGAATCAATGCCGATGCAAGCAAGGCCGCCACTGGGATACAGGCTAGAAAGACCCCACTTTCCGAAGCCGTCGTGTGGCTGATGCCAAAGGTTTCGCCAATGAAGTAGAGGACTGGATCAAAAATGGCAACTAAGAGGAGCGGTCGAAGTTTTTTGCCTGCCAGATTGACGTGAATGACCCCGGCAACGATCAAGCCAGTCATCACGATAAAGGCAATTAAGAACCGCCAACCCAATAGTGCGATGGGACTAGCGCTATTGGTTGCTTGTTTCGTAAAGATGTAGCTTAGTCCATATAAGGTTTCGCAACCAAGCGCAGCCAAACTACCTAGGACGATGGTGCGAGTATGTTGATGTGCCATGTTGCGTCTCCGTTCTGTATAAGTAATAGGGTTAATTATAGCTTATTTGTGGTGATTCAAATAGGTTATTAATAGCCCAGATGGATGATCAGCGGTGCTACCGCCACCGCGCCAACTTCTGTCGCAACTGCGCTCGTACTACTTCTGGCAACTGCACCGCATTCACCCCATCACCCAGAAACAGCACCCAATCCGCATACATCGCCACGGCATCCGGATTCGCAACGTTAACCGTATCCTGTAACCGTGCTTGTTGCTGATACGGATCTAAAAACTGTAGCCGGCGACCAGGCTGGTGCCACCGGCGGAAGCGTTGAATGGCGGTGGTATCTAACGTGAGGTCAACGTTGAACGCAACGTCTCGGGTCCATTCGGCAATCGTCTGCTTCGTTAATGGTTTGGCATCGTCATCTGCCACAAGTTGGGTGATGTGGTCGACCCGAAACAACCGCTTGGCGTGACGGTCGCGGTCTAAGCCTTCTAAATACCACCGGGCTTGTCGCTGGTAGATATGTAGTAGGTAAACGTGGCGGGTAGTGACGGTGTTGTCCGGTTTCGTGTAATTGAAAGTTAAGTTAGGCGTGGTTGTTGCCAGTTCAATCAACGGTGCCAATTGATCTGGCGCATGATCGGTGAGTTCCAGTAGGTCGGGGTCATCGGGGTTGGTATTTTCAAATATCAGAATCTGTCGGAGGGCGAGGAGTTGAGCGCGTTGAGCTGGACTCGCTTGACTGAGGAGTTTTTCGACGATGGCCTGGCGACTCTTCAGGAAGGGGAGTTGGGTGTTCGTTGATGCCTGCATGGCTGTGAAGAGGGCGGCTAGTTCGGACTGATTGAACTGGACGTGGACTAACGTTTGATTGCGGAGCACGGCGTAACCGCCGCCGTGGCCTGGTTGGCTGGTGAGTGGCAAGCCTAAGGTTTCGATTTCTTGGAGGTCACGAATCGCCGTGGCGCGTGAGATATCAAACTCGGCTTGCAGGTCAGCAATCGTAAACCGTTCCCGATTGTTGATAAAGCGCATTTCGGTTTGGATGCGTAAACTTTTTTTCATGGTTTTCTCCCAAAGGTCTCAAGTAATGATACGTTTGCGACTTATGATAGCACTATCAACTAAAGGGAGCTAACAATTATGACTTTTTCGATTCAACACAAAACCGCATTTAACCTCATTGGCTTTGGCCGCACCGTTCAATATGGAACTGGTGATGACAAATTCACGCAAATCGTTCGCCAAAAAGCAGAATTGTGGGCGGATGCCGAGGCTGATGGCCGGTTGAAGCAACTGACCGACCTTGCGCCTGATTCTAAGCTATTCGCCATCAATGAAGCCTACCAAGACGAAATGTGGTACTACGCCGGTGTGCAATCCGATGCCGAAGCACCAGCTGGCGCACGGAGCATTGCCTTTCCGGATGCGCAGTACTTGGTGGTGGCTGGGACTGCGGCAACGCCAGGGGAATTGTTTGGTCGACTGGAAGGCGAGGCGTTTGGGCAAGTATTACCGAACAACGATAATTACGCCTACGTTGGTGGACCGAATGCGTCGGTTGAATTGAGTACGGATGCGGACGGGGTGCACGGTGAGTTGTGGATTCCGGTGCAAGCGAAGTAAATATCGACATTAGCATAAATTTATTAATAGCGATTTGAAGAATCAGCCATGACAATTAAGCGGCTGAAGTCTTTCAAATCGCTATTTTTAAGTTGATGATGAATTACCGCTTAATATATAAAACCGGAAAACGTGAGTATTTTTGCTTGGATTTAGAATCAACTTGCAGTATAGTTGTCGAGGTTGATCAGCCAGTTTAGGTTTTTATTATAAATAGCATGATTTTTAGTCATTAAATAGCAATGATAATGCGGAGGTCAACGATAATGAGCAGTTTAAACTATGATGTTTTGAATAATCGGCGCAACGGGGTGACCCGTGGCATCCCTGAAGACACGAAGGCCCTCCAGTGGGTGTCGAACACGTCGACTTTGATCTATGGCGACCAAGAGGCGGTGTTGGTTGATACGTACATGACGAAGGTTGCCAATCAAGAACTGATCGATTGGATCAAGGACCATCACGTGACTGTCAAATATATTTACCTGACGCACGCCCACGCCGATCACTTCTTCGGTGCCGGGATGGTCAAGGCGGCCTTTCCGGGTGCGCGGATCATTGGCACCCGCGCAACTGCTGATGGCATTCCTGCAGTTATGACGCCGGCCAACATCGCCGGGACGTGGGAACCACTATTTCCTGGTAGCCTGCCAAGCCCAATCGTTGGCGTTGATGATGTTGTGAGTGACCAATTTGAGTTGGAAGGACACCGCATCGAGATAATTCAAGACGGTTTTACGGACACCCACGATACCACCAGCTTATGGGTACCGGATATTAAGCTAGTTGTTGCGGGTGATGCCACTTACAACGGCATTCACGCCTACATGCAAGAAACCACTTTGGCTGCTCGGAATAACTGGATCAAGGCAAACGAGCACTTGAAGACGTTACAGCCACAGTTTGTGGTGGCGGGGCACAAGAACCCTGATAACGACGATAATCCGGCAATCTTAGATCAAACAATCAAATACATCAGTGACTTTAATCGGCTTGCTGCAGATGCTAAAACGGCCGAGGAACTTTATCAAAACATGTTGGCATTTTATCCAAATTACGTGAACACGGGTTCACTTTGGAGTAGTGCGCATGCGGTTATTCGAAATTAAATGGTTAATCAAATAAAGCGTGCTCTAGAATTTCATTGCTGAAATTCTAGAGCACGCTTTTTAAATTACGGTAATAATGCCGGCTTCACTATCACCTGCACCTTATCCGAAATCACCCGCATTTTCAACGGCAGGCGGTCACTCGGATCGCCATCAATCCGACTTTTTAGTCGGGCGGTGGGGCTGGTGATCGTGAGTTGACTGGTTGCAAAGTAGGTCATGCCGGGAAGCTTGCTGAAGTTACCGGTTAGAAAGTACGGCATCAGCAATAGGGTCCGTCGCCAGGTCATTTTGGGGGCGACAAAGACGTGGAAGAAGCCATCGTCCGGTTTGGCCTGCGGGGCGAAGTTCAAGAAGCCACCAACGGAATTGGTCATGGTCACCAGCAGAAAGGCGGTATTGCGCTCCCACGTGCCATCAGCGCTATCGATGGTGAGGTGCCAGTGTTGGTTCTTACTGAGGCTTCGCAGACCACGGGTGAGGAAAACGAACGGGCCGAAACGCTGTTTTTCCTTTTGGGAGACCGATACGGCGGCATTTGCCAGTACGCCGAGGGTCATGGTTGAGATCATGACTTGGTCGTTGACCATGCCGATGTCGAGGGGGTGTGGCTGACCTTCGAGGAGGTTGTCCAGAGCAGCATCCGCCGTTAGCGGAATATGGAGCACCCGGGCGAGGTTGTTGACGGTGCCCTGCGGAATGATGCCCAACTTTGGTGGCTTGCGACGTTTAACTAACCCAGCCGCGACTTCGTTAATCGTGCCATCTCCCCCAATGGCAACAGCAACGTCGGCTAGTGTGGTAAATGCTAAAGTGGTGGCGTCACCTGGCCGCGACGTTGGCTGCTTGTCGACTTGGTGACCCGCTGCTTTAATCCGTTGTGCGATTCGATCCGCCACCGCCGTTGCCCCATTGTGACCGGCGTGTGGGTTGAAAATCAAGGCGTATGATGTCATAACTTTGACCCCCCTATATCATTTGGCAATAGTGTAACATGTGGGGGTAGGAATGGGTGTTGGGAGGTACTGGGGTGGGGCGATTGGGTGAAAATGGGTTAGGAATTTTGGGGATATTTGTGGTGAGGCGAGGGAGAAGAGGCGCATAAAAAAGAAACCGCAACTCAATAGTTGAGTGCAGTTTCTTTTTTATGCCTATTACTTAATCTGCCGATCCGCAATCGCTTCAATATACCCTTTAGCAATCTGATCCAAGTGCTTATTCAACTTGGTGAAATCGGACTTGTTATCAATAAAGGCCGTCTCAATTAAACTGTAATCAATACCGCGTTTCCGCAAGACGTTGCAGTTATTTAGGTTGGTTCGGAAGCTATAACCTTGATAGGCCGGATTTAAGCCGATATATTTTTTAATCACACTCACTAAACGCCGATCACGAGCGGTTGGGGTCTTGCTATGAATAATCACGTGGCCACCATGACCGCCAGCGGCATCCAAGTGGAACATGATGACCTTGGTCTTCTTGTTGATGTCATATGAGCCTTTGTGGTAGGTCAGTGTGTCCTTGACGATGTCGTGACTTGGGTTGTAGAACGTAATTTTAACGTTCGAAACTTCAGCGGCATACTTTTTCAATTTTGGTAGCATCTTATTCCGGAGGTAAGTTGCTTCGGTCGTCCCGTTACCGCGAGCACCCGCGTCACCAGCACCGTGGCCCATGACCAGTAAATACTGCGTTTTGACCTTTGGCGCTGGCTTCGTTTGCAGATTTTGCCACCAGACCCAGCCCTTGACTGATTTGTTGGCGTTATAGATATAACGGTACTCGGCTTTTTTACCGTTAGTTTTAAGTAACGTGGCCTTTTCGGTTGAGTACCAAGTGGTATTCGGATAGTTGGCCAGATTATGACTGTAATTCTTTAGATACCGCGACGTATAGACGTTGCCCGTCGTTAAATTAAACTTGGTATAGTACTTGGTTGCCTTGTAGGTTTGAACCGATTCAACTTTGGCAGTTTGAATTTTTGAACTCACGGTCGTTGCGTTGGCAGTTGTTGCCACCGCACCTAACCCCAATAACCCACCTGCGAAACCCAAAATAAGTGTTCTTAACGAATGTCCCATAACGCGCCCCTACTTTCCACAGTCGTTGAAAAACTGTCGGTTAATTAAGTCGTCGGTCAAAGCAGACTGCGTTGATCGACTTATTATTAAATTAGCTCAATTTTATTACTATTTTTCATTAGTGTATAGGTCTCAGAGAAAAATAAGGGGCATCATTGCGAACGAGTGAATGCCGGGCGGTGATACTGGAATAACGGTTGAAATTTCACGTACTGGTTGAACGATACAGTTAGGTTTTAACGGAGAACATAACGTATATTGAAGGCGGCAGTCAACAATGTGAATATTCAAAAAAACGGCCAAACGACACACGACCTATTTTTCAATAGGTGCTATGTCATTTAGCCGTTTTTTGAAATTTGATTACTTACTTTCCTGATACAGTTCAATCAACCGTGCCCGCAACGCATCATCGTAAGCGGTCAGGTACAAACCGTATTTCCCACGCTTGATCAGCACGTTCAAGACGTTGGCGATGAAGGCCTTGTACTCGTCTTGCGTGAACTTGCGATCCTTACGTTTCTTGAAAATCTCCTTGTGGGAGTACTTTTCAGGAATAATCGTCATGGTGTCGGTGGCTTTATCATAGCCGAATGATGGGCCGATAATCATCCCCGCATAGTTCAGATCGAACCCTTGCAGCGTGTAAATCGTCCCAACTTGGGTGATCGAGCCTTCTCGCTTGGCCCAAGGCGTCCGTTGGGGGTCCCATTCGTCCCAAGGCAGGTTGAAGGTGTCCATTTCAACGTTGTGGCGGCCGTCGATCCGTGGGAAGCCAGAAGTGGCAATCACCCGGCTCATGCCGACTTCCTTGTTGCGCTTCTTGATGTTTTCAAACAAGTCACCGGCTTTGTCAAATACCTTAAACTCAAAGTCACTATTGTTCGGGAAGGGCTTCATTGGCTTTTCAGCGGTCAAATCATCCATCCAAGCGACTTGTTCGTTGCTGGCGACCATCCGGTACTGGAAGTTCATGCTGAACAGCTTGTAAGGGTGGCTACCAATGGTATCGAAGAGCAGCTTTTGGTCCCAGTACATCTTAGACTGGAACACTTGGTCGAAATCGTACACGACCACGACGACTTTAGCGAGATTCATCAAGTCAGTCAGTTGGTTTTCGCCACGATAATGAGCGTAAGGTTCCGACTTTGAGTAAAGTAGGTGCGCTTCGTCGACGAAGATCACGTCGTAGTGTTTGTGGTTCTTTTGCGCGAAGTTGATCAGTGACGTTGGTCGGCGGATAGCCATCACGTCCATGCCGGGAATGGCAGCGCCAATTTCACGGTATGCTTTGTAGAGTTCGGGGTGGTTAACCACCAGCGAAGTCTTGTAGCGCTTATCGGTCATGTATTGGCGAACCAATTCCATCAAGACGACTGATTTTCCAGTTCCAGCGGCGCCTTCGATGATGGCGACGGAGTGTTCTTTCCGGGTGAGGCCTTGGTTAATGTAGTCGTTAATGTTGGTGATCACAGCTTTTTGATCGTCGGACAGGTCGTCAACGAAGAACTGCTTTTTGAGGATCTTGTTCATTTCTTTCATTAGATAAAAACTCCTAGGTTGTAAGTTAGCAAGCGATAGTCATTTTAGCACAGTTCAGGGCGGAGAAACCATTTCGGGTGAAAAATGATTGGGGATTCTCATTGGTGATGGTTCGTTTGAAAGCACAAGAAAAAGACGGCAATCAGGCCGATAATGACTGATTGGCGTCTTTTTTAAGCTGTTTGTAGATAGCTAGCAAACTAGTTACTTTAATAAGAAACCTTGTTGATGTAAGGCGGATAGAATCTCATGCCGCTTTCTAGGCGAAGTAGTTGCCGATTTCGTTAGGAGGTTAGTGAAGGTCTCCTCCCGGGCATTGGACGACCGATTGGCGTAGTAGTCGCGAATCGTCAGATCGTAATCGCTGATAGCAGCCACCGCTGCTTCTGGTGAATAGCTGTCAGTGAAGTGCATCATCGATTGTGGCATCCGTGGTTTCGGTTGCGTTGCCTGATCAGGATACCCCACCATAACGCCGAGAACTGGGAAGGTGTATTTTGGCAACTTCAACAGCTCAATTAGAGCCAGTGGATCGTTTAAAATACTGCCCAGCACTACTGTTCCTAAGCCGAGATTTTCGGCCGCATTTACCAAATTCTGCACCGCTAAAATGGCATCGGAAGCCGCCTGCATGAACTTATCAGCTGACCCTAACTCACTTACGTCATCGGCCTGCGCCAACGTTGCTGCGCGGTACTGATCGATAACGAAGATGAACAGGTGCCCGTTACCATTAACGTAGGGCTGGCCACTGATCTCAGCGACTTGTTGGCGAATCGCGGGATCTTGAATGCTGATCACGCTAAACGACTGCAAAAAGTGCGAGGTTGCGGTGTGTTGCGCAACTTGAATCAGTTCTGACAGGGTGGTTTCCGGAATGGGCTGATCCTTGAAGTGGCGGACGGAACGGTGGTTAAGTTGGGTGGTGAGTTGCGTATCCATGTGATGACCTCCAGTTGATTGTGATTAGGGTCATCATAGCACGTTTTATCCGGAATTATAAAGCGATTTCATCTCGATGATTAATGGTCTGGTTGCTGTAACGGGTAATGATTAGTGACTTGTCCAGAGCCAGGATAGAAGATACTAAAGCTGCCCGTGAACATAAAGCTCAGGTAAATCGGTCAAAAACTGCTGACGAACAGCATCAGTTGTAATGTTAGCTTCCCCAAAGTGAATCCAATTCGTGTTAGCGGGGGCGATGCCAATATCTGCAAATACGCGGTTGATCAGATTACCTTGAATCGGGTTACCAGAAGTTGTCAGTAAATCGTTTTTGGTAATCGTTGCGGTTGTAATCACGGTTGCCTGATTAATGTAAGTCAGTAAGCCACGCCATTCAGGATCCTCTTCGTACGCAAACCCCTTCAACATCACTTTGTCAAAGAAGCCCTTCAATTCAGCAGGAACCTGGTGCCACCAAATTGGGGCGATGAATAGGAGTTCGTCAGATTGGGCAATCAAGTGTTGGTAGTGTTTAACGAGCTCGTAAGGTGTTTCACCGCGACTAAACAGCCGCAACTCTTCTTTCGAGTATCGGGGGTTAAAGTCGTCCTTGTAGAGGTCGATTACCTGATAAGCCTGCTGCGTTTGGTCAAAGTAAGTGGTCAGCTTGGTCAAAATCGCATGATTGAAACTTTTTTCGTAAGGGTGAGCATAAATAATGGTCTTCATGAGAAGAACCTCCTTTGGTTTACTGAAATTTAGTGTATGGTATACTAAATCGGCAAACAAGTACGGTAATGAAAGTGCGGTACTCACCCAAAGGAGAGTGTAAGATGCCTGATATTGACTATATTAAGGATAATCAGCTCAAGGATACGGGCTTCGCGTATACGCTACGGTTGATTGGCGGGAAGTATAAGATGCAGACCCTTTACGCCTTGGCCCTCAACCATGGTCCGATTCGTTATAATGCGTTAAAGCGCGTCTTGACGCCCATTTCGTTTAAGACGCTGACCAATACGTTGCGAGAGCTGGAAGCGGATGGCCTGATTCTGCGAAAAGAATATCCCCAGATTCCACCCAAGGTCGAGTATAGTTTGACGGCGTGCGGACAGTCGTTGATTCCCGTGATGGATTTGATTTGTACGTGGGGGGAGACGCAGATGGGGATGCGTGAAAGTTAGTGATATGCAAAAAAATACCGTGGCCTTCAATTTTGAAAGCCACGGTATTTGACGTTATTGTTTGAATTTAAACGATCTACTACTTCACCGGTTCCGTCACCGGATCAGTCGCCACCAAGCCACCCGCAACGTTGTCGAGGTTTGGCTTGTCGGCTGTAACGATTAATTGTTCGTTAGTGAAGGCCATTTCGCCGATGTGGCTCATTTCACGGCCGTAGCCGGAGAGTTTCACACCACCGAATGGTAATTCTGGTAAGGTCACCATGAAGTTGTTAACGAAGACCATCCCAGTTTCGATTTGGGCTGCAACTTCAGTGCCGTGATCAGGGTCGCCGGCGAAGACGATGCCGCCTAAACCGTATGGGTTGTCGTTAGCCAATTGAATGGCTTCGGCTTCAGAGTGCACCTTGTAGACAGCCGCAACTGGGCCAAACATTTCTTGCGCGTAGGCTGGATTGTTGCGGTCGATGTCGGTCAAAATGGTTGGCATGAAGAATTGACCTGGTAAGTCAATTGGTTCGTTACCGTAAACTACGTTGGCGCCGGCAGCGATGGCGTCGTCGAGTTGCTTCTGGAGTTTTTCCTTAGCACGCTTGGTGTTCATTGGCGCAAGGGAAGTGTTTGGATCCAGTGGGTCGCCAGGAACGACCTTGCTGAACTTCTCCTTCAACGCGTCCACAAATTCATCGTAGACGTTATCCAGCACGATAAACCGCTTGGATGACGTGCAGACTTGGCCGGTGTTATAGAGCCGTGCCCGCCATGCGATGTCGATCACGTCGTCCATGTTGGCGTCGTCGAGCACGATGAATGGATCCATTCCACCAAGTTCCATGGTGTTCTTTTTCAAATTCTTCCCAGCAGCTTGGGCCACAGCAGTCCCACCACGTTCGGAACCGGTCAACGCCACGCCCTGAACCCGAGGATCTTCGATGGCTTCTGTAACTTGGTCGTATGACAAGAAGAGGTTGGTCAACGCGCCCTTAGGTGCACCGGCTTCAAGCACCACGTCAGCGAACATTTGCGCTGAGGTTGGTGTGTTAGCGGCGTGCTTAAGAATCATTGGATTCCCAACGATGTAGTTTGGTGCGAAGACCCGCATGATTTGGTAGTATGGGAAGTTCCATGGTTCTACCATCATCACGACGCCGGTTGCGGAATGGCGAATCTGGGCGTGACCAGTGGCAATCGTGTCTAGGACTTCTGGGGTCAAAATTTCTTCGCCGTGATCAGCGAACCAGTCGGCAATCATGGCACAGAGTTCCACTTCACCTTCGGATTCACGGAGCAACTTCCCCATATCAATGGTACAAGCGCGGGCGAGTTCATCAGCATGTTCACGTAGTTTAGCTGCAACGTTGTGTAAGATCTTTGCGCGTTCGGCAACGGGTTGGTGACGCATGGTCTTATAAAGATCGTGACCAACCGTTAACGCTTCGCGGAGTTCTTCATCGGTTGCGTAAGGATATTCTTTAACGACTTCGTTATTGTACGGATTAATAGTTGCATAGGCCATAGTATGATCCTCCTAATCAGTTTATCAACGATATCAAGATTGATGGTGCTCGATGTCTAAGCTAGCTAGCGATGCGTATCTCATCACATTGGTGTTATAGCCGGTGTCGATGGGACTATATTGGTAGGATAACTGGTTTTGTATGCGGTTACAATTATTTTGATTGTGATGTTAAATACATACGGCGGCTTAACCGCATCATGCAGATTAAGTTAAGGCACCATCAGTACTTAAGGTTAATTTACGGGCGCGAACCGTTGACGATAACCGGAAAGTTTGTTTAACTTGTGAGGTGAAGTGTCACTTTTTAGGACATTAATGGAAAGAATGTTTAATTTGAACGCCTTATTAAGAATTTTTATCATATAATAGTTGAAGAGCGATTAACTGCTAACCAGATACCGCTGATTCATGAGCGGGGTGTGGCGCGAGAAGTCGATGGCGGCGTTAAACCGCGTTGGCTGGGTGACCGTGGGCCGGTTACGTTGTTCAAATGAACCAACGTTTGTATAACCCACGGTCGGTTTGGATAAAGAGGAGTATACCAAATTGATATGGATCGATTATTTTAGAGAAATGTTTTTCGTGGTGATTGGTACCCTGGGATTTGCGACGGTCAATACGCAGATTGCTTTGGGCACCCAACGCCAGGTTCGGGTGAAGCGCGACCTTAATTTAACCCGACAAGTCATACCGCAGATTGTCTATATCTGCATTGTACTGGTTCTGCTGCGCGTGTTGGAACTGAATGCGACGTTATCGCAGAGCTGGGTGTTATTGAATTTACAATTGGTCGTGTTATTGTCTGCTAGTATGCTGGTGGATACGTTTGGTAGTTTCCTGCTGATTCAGGTCGTGGGGGCGTTGTTATTTGCGACAACCAACGCCCTAACGTTAAAAATCGTGCCGTTTTACTTTTTATCCTTTTTGCTGATTTACAGTATGCACTGGTATGGCGAGGTCCTTAATCGCCATCCAAGTTTACTGATCGTGCCACCGATGATCGTGGGGGCTATTTACTGGACCGTGATCGGCATGTACTACCAACCACGGGCAACGGTGATGCAGATCGTGGTGAACTACGTGGGGTTCGTTTGGGCCTACCTCGCGTTCGTCGATTACGACCAGTACCAGCAAAAGGATCAGCGGATCGTCGCGAAGTTGACCCGGGAGGTGCAGTATGACGCATTAACGCAGGCCCGGAACTGGGGCACATTCCAGTCCGACCTCAACGACAACTTCGCGCGTCAAACGGAGCGGCCGGCACTGATTGTCTTTGACATTGACTATTTCAAGGCCATTAACGATACGTACGGCCACTTAACCGGTAACCAAGTCCTGATCACGTTATCGGGTCAAATGATGCAGTTCTTACAGTCGAAAAATACCGACTATCAGTTCTACCGTACCGGTGGTGAAGAGTTCGCCATCGTGATGCCGGATACCACGATCGAACAGGCGACTGAAGTTGTTAAAGCGTGTCAGCAACTGGTTCGCCAGATGGTGATCCTCACCAGTAAGGGCGATGCGGTTCACATTACTTGTTCCTTTGGCGTAACGTTGGCCCAGGCGACGGATCCTAATCCGACAGCGCAGTTTAAACGCGCGGATCACTATTTGTATCAGGCTAAACGTGAAGGTCGGGACTGTACCTCGGTTGAGGGGACCGTTTTGGCGGAGTAACTTAATTTTGAATGATCATTGGCGCAATGGCTTTTTAGTCGTTGCGCTTTTTTAGAAAGTTTGACGAGTTCATAGCTGAGTGCATGCGCCCAAAACGGTCTTCCTATATGCGGTCACCAGCCGACAATTCCTAATTCGGCTGCCGTGAAACTGACGGTGGCGTGGTGTACTATAGTCTTATGGCATAAAATTTTGAAGAGCGAGGTAATGACATGGAAACGACACAATTAAGCAACGGCGTGACCATCCCCATGTTGGGATTTGGCACTTATTTAATCGACAGTAAGGACGTCCCTGCAGCAATCAAGACGGCGCTGGATGCGGGTTACCGGCATCTTGACTGCGCCCATATTTATGGCAATGAACCCGCCGTTGGTGCGGCAATCAAGGCTTCTGGGATCGATCGTTCCGACCTGTTTATCACATCGAAGGTCTGGAATGCCGATCAGGGCTACGACAAGACGTTAGCAGCCTTTGACAAGACGTTGACCGACTTACAGTTAGACTATCTGGATCTCTACTTGATCCACTGGCCAAACGAGGACAACTTCGACCTGACGCTGGACACTTGGCGTGCACTGGAAACCCTCTATCAACAAAAGAAGGTTCGGGCCATTGGGGTCTCCAACTTCTCTGAAGACCAATTGGAAAAGGTATTTGCGATGGCCAAGGTTAAGCCGATGGTCAACCAGATCGAACGCCACCCCTACAAGGTCCAGGCTAAACTGGGTAAATTTGACACGGACAACGGCATCGTCAATGAAGGCTACTCTCCAATTGGCCACGGCCACTTGATCCTCGAAGACCCAGTCATTACCAAGTTAGCTGATAAATACGGCAAGTCACCAGCCCAAATCGTCTTGCGTTGGCAAGTCGACACCGGTTTCGTGGTCTTCCCGAAGTCATCGAAGCCAGCTCGGGTACGAGAGAACTTTGAAATCACTGGGTTCAACCTGACCGCAGCCGAAATTGCTGAAATTAACGCTTTGGATCAAGATAAACATTTGAATTACGACTAATAGAGAGCGGGACAAAACTCGTTTAGGTCCCAGAAGATAAGAGAATAGGCCCGTGGATTCCTGGTTTGGGAATCTATGGGCCTATTCTCTTATCTGGCCGGGACCTGAGTTTTGGCGCGCGTTTAGGCTAGATAACAGTCTTGAAATTAAATAAAACCTTTAACTTACTTTGAGTTAAGAAATTAGTTCGATGCTTACCAATATAGACTTTCTTGTCAGCCTCGTGTTGGACCACCTTTTAAACAAATTACGGCAAAATCTAACACCTAAATGCCGCACAAATCCACTACTAAAACAGCCCCCGACAAGCAACCGTCTAAGTTGATTGTCGGGGGCTGTTCCATTAAACTAAAAGATAACCATAAACTGGACGAAAAAGAGGCTATTAAACAATATGACAGACATTATTACGGGCATCGTGGCCCACGTGGATGCCGGTAAGACGACGCTGTCAGAGGCGTTGCTTTATCGCGCTGGGACGGTGCGAGAGCTTGGCCGGGTAGATAAGGGTGACGCCTTTTTGGATTCGGATGACCTAGAGAAACAGCGGGGCATTACGATCTTTTCCCATCAGGCACAATTGAAATACCAGGATCTGAATTTAACGTTACTGGACACCCCGGGACACGTGGACTTTGCGAGTCAGACGGAGCAGGTGTTGAGTGTGCTGGACTACGCGATTTTGGTGGTGTCAGCAACTGATGGCGTTCAGGGGTATACGCGAACGCTATGGCGGTTACTGGCGCGGTACAACGTGCCCACGGTGATTTTTGTGAATAAGATGGACGCGGTTGGGGCTGACCGGGACGCGATTTTAGCGCAACTACAAGCAGAGCTATCGGATGGCTGTGTGGCGTTTGATACGCCGGAGATGACGACCGTTTCAACTGAGTTGCCTGAGGGCGCGGATGAGGAAATTACGTTACATGATGAAAAGCTATTAGATAGCTTCCTCGAAACTGGCGAACTTTCAGATGATAGCGTGCGGGATTTAATTCAACAACGGGCGATCTTTCCGTGCTACTTTGGCGCTGCGTTGAAGTTGGACGGCGTTGATAATTTCTTAGCTGGGCTGGCAAAATGGACTCGGGAAACGCCGGTTATTGAAGATTTTGGTGCGCGGGTGTTTAAGATTTCTCATGACGAAAAGGGTGAACGTTTAACCTGGCTCCGGATGCTGGGTGGCAGTTTGAAGCCCAAAGCGGTGATCCTCGACGACCAAAAGGTGAACCAGTTGCGAACTTATAATGGGACCAAATACACGGTTCAGCCAGAAGTCACCAGCGGCATTTGCGTAATTCCGGCCCTCACGGATACCTATCCCGGTCAAGGACTGGGGAACGTTGACGATGCGTTGGCACCGGCCATGCAACCGGTGTTGACTTACACGCTGGATCCGAAAGCCCACGATATTCACGACTGTTTGGCGGCACTGCAACAGTTAGCGGATGAAGATCCGCAGTTGCACGTGGCGTGGTCGAGTCAGCTACAGGAGTTACGAGTGCAGTTGATGGGGACCGTTCAGTTGGAGATTTTGCAGCAGTTGTTGGCGGATCGCTTCCAGTTGGATGTGGGCTTTGATGCTGGGAGTATTTTGTACCGTGAGACCATTACCGAAGCCGTTGAAGGGGTTGGTCACTTTGAGCCGTTGCGGCACTATGCTGAGGTGCACTTGTTGATGCAACCGGCACCGCGGGGGAGTGGGCTGACGTTTGCGGCGGACTGTTCGCTTGAGGTGCTTGGTCGTAACTGGCAGCATCAGGTACTGACCAACTTACGGGCAAAGGAACAACTTGGTGTACTGACCGGGTCGCCGATTACGGACATGACGATTACGCTTGTTGGTGGTCGGGCCAGCATCGTGCACTCCGTGGGTGGCGACTTCCGGGAAGCCACTTGGCGGGCGGTTCGGCAGGGTTTGATGACGTTGCGGGAACGTGGCGGTTGCCAGCTGTTGGAGCCGTGGTACCAGTTCCGGCTAGTGGTGGCGCAGGATCAAGTTGGTCGCGCGATGACGGATATTCAGCGGATGAACGGCACGTTTGAGACGCCAGAAACGGACGCAACGACTGGCCTGACGACGTTAACTGGGACGGCGCCGGTCGCCACGATGCAGGGCTATTCGCAAACGGTCAACGCCTACACCCATGGTAAGGGACAATTGGAGTGCTTAGTTGCTGGTTATCAACCAGCGCATGATGCCGAAACGGTTGTGGCCGACCAGGGTTACGATCCAGTGGGGGATGTGCCAAATACCCCAGATTCCGTGTTCTGTGCCCATGGCGCCGGTTATCCGGTACGTTGGGACCGGTTGCCGGAGATGGCGCACTATCCGTACGTGTTTACGGCGGCTGAGTTGGCAGCAATGAACTAATTTGATTGGGGGACGACACGATGCGACCAGTCTACTTTTACGGCGCGATGAGCTTAGATGGTTACTTGTCAGATGAACAGGACAACTTACAGTGGTTGTTTGATACTAATTTAGACGGCCAATCGACCTACGAAGCGTTCGAGCAAAAGATTGATACGCTAGTGATGGGCCGGGTGACCTACGAAACCACGTTAGCGTTGTTGGGTGATGATGCACCGTTTTATCCCGGCAAAGAAAAGGTGATCTTCTCGCGGACCAAGACGGGAACGATCGATGAAGGGCGTTACGTCAATGATGATCCGGCTGCGGTTGTTCAAGCGTTGCGACAACAGGTTGGCAGCGGTATCTGGATCGTCGGTGGTGGCGAGATCTTGACGGCACTACTAACGGCGGGATTAGTTGATGACCTCTGGGTTCAAATCGCGCCAGTCCTGTTAGGCCGAGGGAAGCGCCTGTTTCCAACTGGTGATTACAGTCAGCGGTTGGCGTTAGTTGAGACGACGCGGATGGGTGAGTTGACGGAGCTGCATTTGAAACGACTTTAGGACATCAAAAAAGCTGATTCAAACGACCATGATTGGCGTTTGAATCAGCTTTTTTGAATTTAAAGGCACTATTCCGCTTCAATGCCCAAAATCTCACGAATCTCATCCTCGGTCAACGCACCCTTATTCTGGGTACCGCTGAGGATCTGATCCACAAGGTCACGTTTCTGTTCTTGCAGTTTGTAGATTTGCTCTTCAATCGTGCCTTGGGTGATCAACCGGTAAACGTCCACTTGGTGGTGTTGGCCGATCCGGTGTGCCCGGGCGGTGGCTTGGTCTTCCACGGCAGGGTTCCACCAGAGGTCGACCAAGATCACCATGTCGGCGCCGGTCAGGTTGAGCCCGGTTCCACCGGCTTTTAACGAAATTAGGAAGATTGATTTTTCACCGGCGTTGAAGGCATCCACCATGGCCAACCGATCCTTGGGTTTAGTATCACCCTTTAGGACGTAAGTGGGTAGCTTGGCTTGTTGGAGATGGTCTTCGATGATGCCTAGCATACTAGTGAACTGTGAAAAGATCAAGACGTGACGGTTATTATCAACTGCTTGATGCAGTAATTCAATCAACTGTTCCAGTTTGCCGGAAGTGCCGTTGTAGTCATCCATGTAGAGGGCTGGCGTGTCACAGATTTGCCGGAGTCGGGTCAACCCGGCTAGGATTTCGATGCGATTCTTCACGAATTTAGAGGATGACATCCCCCGCACTTTGACCTGCATCTGTTGCAGTTGGGCGAGGTAAACGGTCTTTTGTTCCGGCGTCATGTCGTTGGTGAGGTTGGTTTCGATTTTTGGCGGTAAGTCGGTTAAAACGGCTTCCTTTTCCCGTCGTAAAATGAACGGTTTGACCCGGATAGCGATGTCGTCGGGGGTCAATTTGTGGAAGGCCTTCTTGTTTGGTAACAGGCCCGGCATCACGAGTTCGAAAATCGACCAGAGTTCTTCCGTCCGGTTTTCGATTGGTGTCCCAGAAAGGGCGTAGGTGTTGCGCCGGGAGAGTTGCCGGAGCTCTTGATGGGTCTTCGTGGTGCTGTTTTTAACGAACTGCGCTTCATCGAGCACGAGGTAGTTGATGCCGCGGTCGTTGTATAACGCTACGTCACGTCGGGCGCTGTTGTAGCTGGTGATCAACACGGTGTTAGTCGTGTTGGCGATGATTTCGCGGCGTTGTTCCTTATTGCCATCCACCACGGCGACCTGAATATCCGGCGCGAATTTATGAAATTCAGCTAACCAGTTGTAGATCAGTGAGGCGGGTGAAACCACCAAATCAGGGTGGTCAGCGTCCAAATGATTATTCAAGAAGGTAATCATCTGCAACGTTTTCCCAAGTCCCATTTCATCGGCTAAAATACCACCGAAACCGTGACTATTCAGCATTTCAAACCACTTGACCCCGGTCACCTGGTACGGCCGTAACGTGGCTTGAACCGGCGCTTCATCGCTGATGTCAAATGCTTCTGGATGCGCGAGGTCTTGCGACAACCGCTTAAAGTTGGCGTCAAACTCCGCTGTATCGCCAACAGCTGCTTGGACCGCTAGCGCTTGAGCGGCATTGACTTTAATTTGGCCGTGATGCAGTTCGCCTTGGTGCCGTAAGCTAATCAACGCCTGGTTCAGTTGCTTGAGGTCGTTTTCCACCAACATGATGCTACCGTCTGAACGGGCAATGTAGGGGCGGTTGACGTCCAACTGTTGGAGCACTTGATCAACGTCTTGTTCATCGATGCCCTTCAGTGAGAAGTTCACGGACAGCAAGCCGTTATCTTCACTGACGTTGATGGCGGATTCGATGTCACTGCCGGACCGCAAACGTTGCTGCAGCTCATCGGTGACCGTGGTGACCCCGTTACTTTGCAGGTTCGGCAGTTCGGCCACGAAGAACTGGTAGAGCGTTTCGGGGTCGGTAAAATCCTTCTCCCAAACGTCACCTTGCTCGGTAAAGCCAAGGGAGCCGAGATAACTTTCGGCCTGCGTTTCCTTATCAAACAGCCGTTTTTCATCGGGGACCTGGTTTAACTGCACCTTGGTGTATAACGTACCGTCATAGTCGTAGGTCAATTTGAGACGGAGAAGGCTACCAGTCGTGGTGAGGTCGAAGTGTGGCGTCATTTGCGGTTGAACGAGCGTTTCGGGTAAATCGTTAATGGTCCCGAACTGCTGGAAATAGGTGATCAGCTGCAAGAGACTGTCAACTTCGCCGGCCGTAAATTGGAGGCCATAACTGCCATCGTCATCGCGCTCAGCGGTTTGGTCGTAGCGGTCAAGGAACTCGCTGATCATCGTGTACTGCGGTGCGGTAAGTTGGAAGAAGTGGTCAGCGCTGGTGAAGAGGTTTTCTTCGGCTAGCGCGCCGTCAAAGGCGTTGTGTAACGTGAATTCAAAACCGCTATCGGTCGTCGTGACCGCTGCGGTAAGCAGGCCGTTATCGGGCTGATAATCTGTCAGGTCGACTTGACCATAAACAGCATGATCGGCCTCGTAGCGGAAACTAGTGACCTGTGAGAATGCCGGAATGATGCGGGCGAGGTCGCCGGTATTTAACAAGCGCTGCTGGTTTCGGTCGTTACCGGTGCCTTGGTAGCGCTGGCTATCGGGTTGGGTGCCGTGGCTCAGAATCGTCAGCACTTGGTTTTCGGCTTCGGAAAAGACCGCTGGCGTTAACCGGAACCGGGCCTTACCACCAGTTTGGTAGTCGGTTTCCGTGAGGTATTTGGTCAAAAAACTGTCAATGTTGCTAATTTTGTAGAACTTACCCTGCTGCTGGCTGGCGATTCGGAGGCTGACGAAGGCGCGGTAGTCCGAGTTGCCCCAGTAGATGCTGTAGGGGAGGAACCGGAGCGTGACTTCTAGCGCCAGTGGCATCTCTGTCGTCTCGTTTTCGGTCAGGGGTTTGAAATACTGCGGTTCTGGCAGGTTAATGTTTTGCAGAAATGACGCCCCACTGGAAATCTGCTTTTGTGGTTGGTACTGGGCAAAGTAGCGCTCGATGTCGGGATCGAGGTAGGGCTTGGGCTTGTCATCGAAAGGTGATGGTTCGGCTGATTCGGGATATTGCTCGAAAAAGGCGTTCCATTTTTTAGGGTGGAACCGTAAGTCGTTGTAAGTTTCCTTATTCGGGTAAACGTGGGCAGCTGCGGCTGGGTGTTCGGCGAGCGCTTGCTCGAATGCCATGCTGTTACCGAGGTAGTCGCCGGAAAAGTCATTTTCGTAGTTATCACGATCATCAACGTCGGAAAAGAGGCGCTCGATTGGCCGTTTCTGCGTCTTCAACAAGGAGAGCACTGCCGCAATGTGCTTGCAGTAACCGTGCTCCGGAAAGTAGGGGCATTCGCAGTAGTCGTTTTGGCCAGTAAAGCTGACGGTCACGCCGTAGTCGTAGGTGCCGTAAACGGTGGCGTTCACCTCTTGCTGTACATTATCGATGTAATCAATATCCAAGTCGCCTTCACGCGCGATTTCACGCCCGCGGGCTAGGATCTTATTGGGAATGTCACGGTTATTCAAATTGACAGCCTCCATTTATGTCGTTCAAAATTTTGCGTGATTCCATTATACCAAGTTTTAGGGGTGAAGGTCTAAGTATCAATTTATCAGGATAATTGGTGAAATGCCGCAATGTCATGGTAAAATGGGAAAAACAGGCGTTGCGAGCCGGTTGGACTGGTTTGAAAATATAAGCTAGTTTAAATTAACCGATAAGGACGCAGAGCGAGTCACTACTTAAGAGATGATTAGTCTAGGAGGACATCAACGTGGATCAAGGAAAGGTACTTCAACTTAAAATTACACTAACGGACGCAGCCGACAAGCCAGTTTGGCGCGAGATTCTGGTGCCGGATACGGTGCGGTATGACCAATTACACGCCATTATCCAGGTGTTATTTGACTGGCAAAATGCCCACTTGCACTCATTCCGCCCAAGTACGGACGATAACGTGGAATACGGCATCGTGATGGCCGACGATGATTTCGGCATGGTGGAAACCAAGCCAGAAGGTGAATTCGCAGCACTCCCTGATTTAAAGAAGGGCCCAGTGACGTACACCTACGATTTCGGCGACGACTGGCAACACGTCATCGAATTGGAAGAGACGCTGAACTACGACAAAGTCGTCGCAGCGGGTCACCAACAACTCCCAATCAGCATCAACGGCGAGGGCGATGCCCCAGCGGAAGATTCACGGATGGCAGACCCAAAGGAACTGGCAGAAGCCGGGATTACTGGGACGGCTTATGATGAGAAGAAGATTAATGCGCAGTTGATGAAGTTGATGAGTTGGTGGAATTAGAGAGCGCAAAGAAATGCGGTTAAAGAGTGGAGTACAAGGGCGGCCAAGCCTAATCCCCGGTTTTGGGGGATTAGGCTTGGCCGCCCTTGTATGCAACTCTTTGCATTTCTTTGCGCGTTTCGGCGTGGTGGCCTAAAGGAACAGGCGCAGACAAGCTGCAGGATACAGACGATTATTCGGAACGAAAAAAGTCACCAAAGCGCCGAAACAAACGTAGTAGCAATGCGCGTCGCCAGCACTACTCAGCACCAGCTGTTAAATCATCTTAACTTCCGCCATTAATTGCGCAACGGTAACCCCTTTAAGGTAGTCAATTGCCTGGGCTTCGGCATCACCGAGAATTGTTTCGAGTGCGTCTTGAAACTGTTCAACATCCAACCGTTCTTCACCTTCTGGGTAATCAAAGTCAACTTTATCTTGCTTGGGTGTTGCGTCTTGGCCAACAGCGAGATAGATATCAGCCAAAGTGATATCTTCCGGTGATTTTTCAAGGTAGTAGCCACCATCTCGGCCACCTTTTGAGGCGATGATATTGGCTTTGGCTAAGGACGTCATAATGCGACGAACAAAGGTCGCGTGCGTTTTAACACGACTAGCAATTAGTGAACTGCTGATAATACCGCCACTTTTGCCAAGCCATACAACGGCTTGAATCGCGGTTCGTAATCGCGGCGGGCCGATATGAACATTACGGGTTGAAATAGCAATCAGCTCCTTTTAAGTTTAATTGCAGTATAAACGGGATTAGGTTAATATGCAATAATTTTAAGCACAGTTAAATCTGTTGAGCATACGTATTAATGCGGGCGAGTTCCTTTTTGTAGACGCCTTTCATCCGCATTGGTGAAATGATTTTTTCCAGCGTTCCGACAATGCCATCTTGGCCAACCCATTGTGACGTGATCTCAACGCGGGACTGGTCGCCTTGTTCAGTAACGGTATAAGTGGTGACGAGACCGGAATCATTGGTATCGGTCCAAACGAGTTGGTGGCCGGGTTCAGCTTCAGTCACAGCCATGCGAAATGCAATGGCGCCCCCCACAAAGTCAATTTTAAAGCTAATGATGGCACCGGCGCCTTTAACGTCTTGTTCGACTTTAAAATCATAGAAGGGCTTGTCTTGGAATGTGGCGTGTAGTTGGGGATCGGCTAGTAGGGCGTAGACGGTGTCAGCTTTTGCATTGATGGTAGCAGTGGCTTGCGCGATGATGTTGTTTGTCATAATAAAATCTCCTTAGTGGTTGTGTCAGTTATTTAGTCGTTGATTGTGCTGGGTGTTTGAAGAAGGTGAGCGTTTGATGAGTTGCGAACTTAAAGTAGCTCTTATAAAGCTGTATTAGTGCTCGAAAAGGGCTGACAGTACGGTCGATTGGTAACGTAGCCTCAATGCTGGCCTTTAGGTATGGGGTGTTGATGTTAAACTTGTGAGTGGCCATGGTAAAACCTCCTAAGATAATATGCAATAATTTTAAGCACAGTTAGTAAATGGTTAACTGCAACTTTTATAAGCACAGTATAGCACGTTGATTTTAAAATGCAACTTTAAAAAGCACAATTAATTGTTTTTAGTTAACTTTTGGAGAGGGGTGTTTGAGTTAGTCAGCGGGATTGTTAATGCTCAAAGCGACAACTAAATTTAATTCAAAGACATCACGCGCCCATCGTCCCAATTCCCTCAACTCAAGCCAACATCATTGACACCACCCACATACCGAGCATAATAGGGGCCACATTCAACCGAGAAAGGTGGTATCCCACTATGACAACCTTAACGTTAGTCGTCCCAGTGCATAACTTGGGCGCTTACCTCCCAGAAACGTTAGCCACGCTCGAACAGCAAACCGCACCCTTTGAACTTTGGTTAATTGATGATGCGTCAACGGATGATTCAGCGGACCAACTACGTCGGTTTGCAGCTAGTCGGGCTGAGACGCATGTTGCGGTATTTCCCAACCACCGTGGCGTTTCGGCGGCCCGGAACTATGGCATTCAACACGCTACTGGTGATGTTGTGGCGTTTGCGGACGGTGATGATCAACTACATCCTGATTATGTGAAGACATTGCTGGATGGCTTTCGGCCGGGCGTTGTGGCCGTCACGGTGGGTTACCGCTGGTGGCACGCGCCAATCAGCAAAGAAAACCACTACGAACGGCTGACGCAACGCGAAATGTTTACGCAGGTCAGCCACCGTGGTACCGAAGTCGGTGGCTACGTTTGGAATAAGGCTTATTCATTAGATGCGATTCGACAAGCTGACCTTGAGTTTGACGAGTCATTGTCGATTGCCGAGGATTACCTGTTTACGGCCCAGTTTGTGGCCCGGACGCGGGGGACGTATTTGTATAACCCGGTCCTACGATACACCAAGGTCAATCGCCCGGATAGTACGATTCATACGCGACGGATGCAGGAGCGGCAGATTGAGGGCCGGGTCTTTGATGAAATTTATCGGTTAGGAAAGACGATTTAAAATTTGCGCTACCGCGAATCGTTGAGCTTGGCTATAATAAAGCTGAGGTGAGCGAGATGACTAGGGATGAGCTAATTGCGTACTGTGAAAACGAATATAACATGGAAGCTGATCGACCGTTCAAACACTATCCAAATTACGTGGCGCTGCGCCATCCGAATGGCAAATGGTTCGGCTTGATTATGAACGTCCCCGCGGATAAACTGGGCCTTCCCGGGACGGCAGAAGTTGAAATCGCCGACTTCAAGGTGGAACCGGAACTGAATTCGATTCTGCAAGTTCAGCCGAATTTTTTACCCGGTTACCACATGTCAAAGGTACACTGGATCACGGCGATTTTGGAGCGGTTTGAAACCGTGGATGAGCTGGCGGATTTGATTGAGGGGAGTTATGAGGCGACGCAGTAACGGTCGTGATGCATTTTCCACATTGTTATGTTTCACGTGAAACATCCTAGGAGGTTGTTAGCAATGGCTCAATTATCAACGGTCATTAATCAGATGGATTCACAGGCGTTGCGTCAATTTGTGATGCAGTATGCCGAACGAGACTCGGTATTTCAGCAAGCGTTAATACAACGGGCGCAGCAAACAATCCAGTTAAGTGAACACGCCCTTGAAGAAGTGGCGACTCAAGATGAAATTATCGAGTCGATGCAGATTGCGTGGGTGCGCTGGTACGATATGATCGATATCATCGAAGACTTGGAAAATCGAATCGATCAGTATCAGCAAGATTCAGCGGAGGGCATGTTGCTGATGGTTCACTTGTTGGGTCAACTAGCAGCGATGCCGGCACACGTTGATACTAAGAAACATAACGTTCGCCATTTTAAGGAATATCTACAGTACCAAATTGGCGAAACCATTAAGGCGAGCGCTCAGCAGGCTGAAACGGTTCAAAAAGCAACCTATCATCAGGTTTTGGCGGCATTAGTGAAGTGGCCAACCAAGCGCACTTGTCTTGAGTTTGCGTATCAGTTGTTAACGGTACTGAGTCCGCTAATAGCGGTGGTGAATTTTGATGAAATTAAGGCGGTGTATGAGCAGTACAGCGTTGCATTTGCGGGCGAGCCTAAGGCGTTGGCGGAGAAGTATGAAGATAGATTGATTAAACATTTTCGTGAGTTGGAAAAATAAAAAGAAGTTCATCCATGATGTGGTCGTGGGTGAACTTCTTTTGTTGTAGACGTTAAGTGGTGGTGATTAATCTAACGTGGTCAGTTGACTTTAAATAAATGAACGTTTACTATCAACCACATGAGACATAAAGACGAAAATAAAATACGCGCATTACAAGATGCAGTGATCAACCTAGTGATTCAAGAAGGCTACCAAAATCTCAGCGTGGCTAAAATCGCCAAGCGAGCGGGCGTCTCGGTGGCAACGCTCTACATTTACTATCAAGATAAACAGGACATGTTGAGTGCGGTCTACTTAGACATTAAGGATAAAATCGATGGTGAACTTTTCAAGCCGCAACCTGAGGGACTTACAATCGATCGACGGTTTAAGCTGATGTTAACGAACTACGCCACAGCAATTCGCCAGTACCCAAAGGAGGCGGCGGTGATGCGGGTGTTTAACAGTAATCCAGAATTAATTTCGGCAGATGCCTATCAAAACGGGATGGCGCGGGCGCAACCGCTACATGCGCTTTATCATCAAGGACTTAAAAGCGGGCAGTTACGGCAAGTATCACCCGAGCTCCTGATTGCCTTCACGTTTCAACCATTGGATAGTTTAGCTGACGCCCGTTTCCGGGCATCGCAGCCGTTGACGGATGATGAGGTCAGCACCATGATTGAGATGGCGTGGGCGGCTTGCCGGCAAAACTAGCTGATTAATTTAACGCTGAAATACCTTGGGGCGCAAGGTATTTGGCCGGTGATCAGATTAACTTTAGGAATTCGGTTGCTTTTAAGTGAATGAACGTTTAGGATAAACAACGACTTAGGGGTTGCAGACGCGGCCCTTTTCAAAACTTGATTAAAAGAATAAACGTTCATTTAACTAAAAGGAGTACGACAATGACAACGATGATGCATAAAGGTGATTTAGCGTTAGTAACTGGGATTACGGGTTACATGGCAACTTGGCTTGCGAAGGATTTGTTAGAACAGGGGTACCGGGTTCGGGGCACGTATCGTTCCGAAGGCAAACTACCGTTCATTCAAGAACTATTACCAGGTGTTGAACTGGTGAAGGCTGATTTAAATGGTGATGCTGGTTGGCACGAAGCCTTAGCGGGCGTTCAATTTTTGTTTCACGTGGCCTCACCACAAGCAGTTGCGACTGAAAATCACCGGAGCGAGACGGTGATCAAGGGCATCGATAATATCTTTGCGGAGGCCTTAACCAGTCCAACCCTGAAAAAAATCGTGTTGACGAGTTCAGAGGCGGCGATTGGCTACGGCGGACAGCGAAAATTAACGTATACTGAAGCCGATTGGACCAACGCTGAAGCCAAAGGGTTAAACGACTATCTACGCAGTAAGACGCTGGAAGAACGACGAGCTTGGCGATTGATCAAGGACCACCAGCATAATCCCCGCCAAATTCCGATGACCGTCATCAACCCCGGCTTCGTCATGGGGCCATCGCTGGTCCCGTGGGCCCGGTACTCTGCCAAACAGGTTGATCAGATTCTGAAATTACCGTTTGAATTACCTTTGAACGGGTACGCGGTGGACGTTCGTGACGTGGCGCGGATGCAAGTGGCACTAATGGCTAACACCGAAGCCAATGGTACCCGGAATTTAGCGATGGGTATGGCGATGAGCATGGCCGATGTTAAACGAGATGTTTTAACAGATTTCCGTGACCAAGGATTTCGGGGGCATCAATTCCGTTGGCCAGTAAGTCTACTAGTGCCTTTTCAGTTCAACACGACCATCGCGGACTTCTATCCCCGCTTCAAAAATCGAGTGACGTACCAGCAATTGCACCCAGAGTTTTATCAATACCAGTACACGGATTTTCGACAAACACTCCGCGACATGGTAAACCAGTTATTGCGTGATCACCAACTAGGGCCAACCGCTAAGGCGAGTCGCTAAACTATCGGTAGAAAGGAATCAATATGCAACTCACAATTTTTGGTGCAACGGGTAGTGTCGGCAGTTATTTGATCAATGAGGCGCTCCGGCAAGGGCATACGGTGATAGCGACTAGTCGCTACGACTACACCGGTCCTCAACAAGTAGGTGTCCAATGGTTCAACGTGGACTACGATCGAGGCGACAGCATTCAGGCCAGTTTGGCTGGTAGTGATGCTGCAATAATTACCATGGGCGATTACGGTGTCGTAGAACCAACTCGCCATATCACTGAGGCAATGATGGCAACGGGCGTTGACCGGTTAGAAATTTTGACCGGTTTCGGAACTAGTCCCGCTAGTCGTCGTCAATTAGATTTAAAAATGAAGGCCGTAATGGCTGCGATGCGGCCCATGTTACTGACAAAGGAGCGGCAGGATAAAATTGTCCGCCAATCGGGATTGGCATTCACCATTGTTCAGCCGCCAACGTTAACCTTTGATGCGCCGACAGGGAATTATCGCTATGGTGATTATCCAAATAAGTCAATCAACGGCCACCTTTCTCGGGCAGATTTAGCCGAATTTATGGTGACGAATTTAACCCAAAATCGGTTTGTGGGCGAGTCGGTGTATGTGCAGGAATGAAGGTCGTTTGAGGGTGGCATTCTGGAGACACGCTAATAATAGAAATTAATAAAAAAGACCGGTACGTGACCTCCAAAAAGGAGAGCGTACTGGTCATTTTAGTTATTTCAGATGTTCCCAAAAAAAGTCACTCAACTTCCCAAACGGAATCAAATCCGTCCGGTCATACAAATCAACGTGGCCCGCGCCTGCAACTTTGTAAAGTTCCTTAGGTTCGGCCGCTTTAGCGTAAGCTTCTTCGCTAAAGTTCAGCGACATGGCATGGTCACCTGCGATAAACAGTAGTGGCCGTGGCGAGATGGTTTCGACATCATTTAATGAGTAGAAGTTCATCAACTTCGCAAAGGTCGTCAGAGTTGGGTGGGTCGTTGTATCGGCAGCCCCGCGTTGGGTTCGGTAAAAGTCGTAGAATTCGGTCGCAAAGGCATCCGAGTTCTCGTCGATCGTTTCCGGCGTCCCAGAGGTGTAAGCAATCTCGCCACCCGCTGCTTCAACATCACGTTGGTGAGAAGCCTCGTCTGCCATGGCATGGTCGCCCATCATATCACGCATACCGCGGGCAACAGCGCCCATATCAGTCAGACTAACGGTGGCTACGGCCTTCAAGCGCGTATCGATTTTAGCTTCGTTAATGGCAAAACTTCCTGAAGCGCAAATCCCGAGAACGCCGATTCGGTCAGCATCTACAAAGGCTAACTGGCCAAGGTAGTCAGCGCTGGCTGAGAAACTTTCGGAGTACAAGTCAGGTGCCATGGCATTTCGCAGCCACCCTTCGCTTTCACCCCAAAATACTTGGTCAAAGGAGAGGGCCACGAAACCAGCTTCTGCCATCTTGGTGGCGTAAAGGTTGGCGGCTTGTTCTTTCACGGCGCCGTTGGGAGCGCCAACGACTAACGCAGCGTGCGTTTGGGTCTTATCGAGCGTCTTTGGCGTAAAGAGGTTACCGGCAAGTGACATGCCGTAGACGTTGGTGAACGTAACGGGTTGTTGGTCAACGGCATCGCTTTGATACCAGTTGTTAGCGCTATCGTGTTGATCGCCAGTAGCGAGTTCAGGGTTACGGTGTTCGACGTTAGCGTGGCCGGCGGGGTATTGGGGATTATTCAGAAAGGTTGTCATTAAAACATCTCCATTCAAGTGTGTTATTTTGAGTCTAATTTACGTCTTTGAATAAACGAAGTAAGGTAGGGCGACTTTTAGATCCAGGCCGGTTGATTGCCATCCGTATTTGGCTTATTGAGGCCGATACTATCGTTGCCGTAAAGTGTTGGCTCTTTAATAACGCGAACGACCATATCAGCAACACTTTGGCGTGAAACTTCGGTCCCCTTGAAAGGTTCATCAGCCCTAGTAATTTCGTAATCGATTTCCGGTTGATCAGTTAACCAAGCAGGACGTAATTGGGTGGTGTTGATTTCTGGGTGCGCCGTAAGTAACGTTGCCGATTCACGGAACCCGGGTAAGTAAGCCGCAATGGCGTGTTCGTTCCAGTCACCGAATTTGCCGGGAACTTCGTGTAAGGCACCAAGGGCGCTGTAGAAAATCAACCGGTTAACGCCGGCTTGGTTCATTGCGGCGATAACGGCCTTGGTTGATTGGGCGAGGTCAACGCCACCGAGGTTGGAGTAGACGATGTCGATGCCGGTCATGGCAGTTGCTAAAGCTGTGGTGTCTTGGGCATTGCCTTCAATTAAAGTTACCCGAGCGTTAGTAGCGTAACGGTTGAGGCGCTCAGCATTCCGCAGGTAGAGCACGAGTTCATCTTGGGTTTCATCGAGTAAGCGGTCGATGACGATTTGGGCAGTGGCACCATGGGCACCGAGAATTAAAACTTTAGTCATTTATTAAACCTCCTAGATTACCAAGGTTGGTCAGTTGGGCCAACGGTAAATTCACTAACGTTGGTATCAGCTGGCATGTCGATCGCAAACGAGACGACTTTTGCGACCCGGTCAGCACTGATTTCGTAATGGTCATACATCTGTTGCGCGCCTTGAGCGGCATCTTGATCGGTGATGGTGCTCAATAGTTCGGTCTTAATGGCAGCCGGATAGATGGTGGCCGTCCGAATGTGGGAGCCCTCTTCAGCGGCTTCCATCCGTAAGACTTCCATCAAATCACGCACAGCCCACTTAGTTGCGCCGTAAACCGCACCGCCAGGGTAGGCTTTGAGACCAGCAACGGAACTCGTCGCAACGAAGTGACCGGCTTTTTGCGCTTTAAAGGTTGGCAGAGCAGCGGCAATCCCGTTCAACACGCCCTTGATGTTGACGTCGATCATCTTGTCCCATTCGCCAACGTGCAGTTTAGACATCGGCGCAACGGGCATCAAGCCAGCGTTGAGAAACATCACGTCGATCCCGCCAAATGCATCCTTAGCCAACTGAACGAGGTTTTCGTTATCTTCGGGACGTACCACGTCAGTCACACGGTAAACGGCTTGTCCACCAGCGTCGATAATTTCGGTTGCGAGGGCTTGGAGCTTGTCTTCACGACGAGCTCCAAGGACGACTTTCGCGCCTTGGCTGGCGAGTAACTTGGCGGTTTCGGCACCAATGCCGCTAGAAGCACCGGTAATGACAACAACTTTATCTTTGATCATAATTGAATTCCTCCTATTAATGGGTGTGAACGGGGCGGATGACTTTGGCTGGTACGCCGGCGACCATGGTGTTGGCCGGGACGTCCTTGGTGACAACGGCACCGGCAGCCACGATGGCATTTTCGCCAACGGTAACGCCGGGAACCACCGTCACGTTTGCACCGAGCCAAGCGCCTCGACAGATACGGACAGATTTGAGAACGAGGTCGCGACGATGTGCGGGGTCCTCGTTATGGTTAACTGAAATGAGGGTGACGCGGGGGCCAAGGAGTACGTTGTCTTCAATCGTGATGCCGCCAAGATCGACGAAAAAGTTCTCACGGTTGATGAAGACGTGGTCACCAATGGTGGTGTGGCGCCCGAAGTCGGTTTGAAAGGGTGGGTTGATGACGCTAGTTTTGGGAAGTTCAGTTCCTAAAATTGTGGCGAGGTGCGCCCGTCGTTCAGTGTCGGTAGTTGCTTGATTAAGGGCAATTAAGTGATTGCTGGTTTCAGCGACGATGGCATCAACGGTTCGAGCGGTTTCACCGGACCAACTGATGGGTCCAGCGTTGATTAAAGTTTCTAAATTCACGTGGTGACCTCCTTTTGATGAGTTAATCTTAAATCGGTTCAATCAATATGTCTAATACCTAATGATGATGGTATACTATGCTTAAAATGAATAGAAGGCGAGCGAATGGAACTACGAGTTTTACGGTACTTTTTGATGGTGGTTAACGAACGTAACATCTCACGGGCTGCTGAAAAATTGCATGTGTCACAACCGACGATTTCACGTCAATTGAAAGATTTAGAAGATGAGTTGGGGGTGACGTTGTTTGACCGTGGCAGTCGAAGCATTGATTTAACTGAGGCCGGACAGTATTTTGCCAACCAAGCGCGACAGATCGTTGTACTGGCGGATAAGACGGTGGCCAACGTTAAGCAGACGCAAGAGTTAACCGGTCGAATCTTGATTGGCAGCGCTGAGGCGCCCATGATGGTGACCGTTGCTAAAGCCATTAACGCATTAGCGCAAGTGGCGCCGAAAGTACAGGTAGGTATCCATAGTACTGATGCCAATGATGTGAACCAGCGCTTGCACGCCGGGGTCTTTGACTTCGGCGTTGTGATGGAACCAATCGCTAAGGATGAAGAAGATTTTATCAGTTTGCCGGGAACGACCGCTTGGGGCGTCCTCGTGCGGCAGGGTTCACCACTGGCGCAGCAAAATACCGTCACGGCCACCGACCTTGCCAATCAGCGGGTGATCATGCCCCAGCAACACGGTAGCATCGATTATCTGGCTGACTGGATCGGCACCAGCGACTTAAAATTAAACGTGGCCGCAACCTATAACTTGCTCTACAACGCGTCGATCATGGTTGAGGCGGGCGTTGGCGCGGCGTTGTGCTTAGATGGCATCATTAACACGGCCAATACTGATTTACGGTTTGTACCGTTAGCGCCGCGACTGGAAGCCCACTCAAGTTTGATTTGGCCACAACACCGACCGTTATCACCGGCGGCAACGGCGTTTTTGAAAGTCATGCGAGAGGTGTTGCCAGAACATTATTGAACGACCGTCATGTTGTGGAGCCGATACGCCTCTTGGCAAGTTGCCACGTCCAGAATCAACGGGTTACCAGTATCAAGGTTGGCGATGGTGGTCATGTCGGTTTCACTGAGAGCGAAATCATTGATGGCGAAATTTTGACGAATCCGAGCTAAGTGGACGGACTTGGGGATCGCAATCGCGCCAAGTTGTTGTAGCCAGCGAAGGCTGACTTGAGCGGGCGTCTTACCGTACTGGTCACCGATGGCAGTTAACGTTGGGTCGGTGAAGAGGTTGTGCTGTCCTTCCGCAAAGGGGGCCCAGGCCATTGGGGCAATCCGGTATTTAGTCATTAAATCCCGTAACTCACGGCGTTGCGAAAAGACGTGTAATTCGATTTGGTTGACCGCTGGCACGATGTCGAAGGCTTCAATCAGGTCAACTAACCGATCCGGCAAAAAGTTGCAGACCCCAATCGCGCGAATTTTGCCCGCTCGGTACAGGTCCTGCATGGCCCGCCAACTGCCGTAGTAGTCGCCGTAGGGCATGTGAACGAGGTAGAGGTCGAGGTAGTCAGTCTGGAGGTTGTCGAGGGTCTTTTGAAATGACGCCATCGTCTGGTCGTAACCGGTGTCTTGGATCCAGACCTTACTTGAGATGAAAATTTCGTGCCGGTCGATGCCGCTTTTGGCGATGGCGTTGCCGACCGCGGTTTCGTTACCGTAAACGGCTGCCGTATCAATTAACCGGTAACCGGTTTGTAGTGCGTCAAGGACGCCTTGTTCGCACTGGGTGAGATCATCGATTTGGTAGACGCCGTAACCGAGTTGGGGCATGGTGATACCATTGTTGAGTTGTAGTTGTTTCATCGTGTTAGCCTCCGTAAGTGGTTTTGTGATTAGCTTACGGGGAGTCGGTGAGAATGTCTAATGCTTATGTTGGTGAGTAATCTATGTGTTTTAGTTATGATGTATTTGAAAAACCGCAGAATGTTTCACGTGAAACACCATTCGCTCATAGAAAAAAACTATCGCATGGTGATGAACCTAACGTTGATATTGTCGCGTTCGACTCGGTGATCAAAATGACGACCGGCGCCCTACGATAGAACTTACATATCAACCAGCAATTGACCCAGCGGACGGCACATTATATCATGATGAAAATATTATGATAATGCAATGAGGAGAAGAGTAGCTCATGCGCGTGCACGTCAGAGATCCCGGATGGTGCAAAAGGGAACGCACGCAACTGAGTGAAGATGAGCTCTGAGCTGTGAGGTGGTTCACGCTACTTCACCGGGTGCAGCCGTTAAACCTGCCACGTTTCCGAAGTAATCAGCTTCGGGCACGTTTGAGGTATTGAACGTTAATACAAAATAGGGTGGTACCGCGCGTATCAGTTGAAAGCGCCCCTTTGGCTAGTCGTAGTCAAAGGGGCGCTTTTTGTGTTAATTGCCCCCGCATTGCAATAAGAGAGGATTGAGGATCATCAGACAATTTAAGGAACGTTACTGGATCAGTATTATTACCGTTGCCGTCATCTTACTAGCATGGAGTTTAGTGACTGCCAATCATCAGGTGTCACAATTGATCATTCCATCGCCAAAGCAGATTTGGGTCTGCTTCATGCAGTTGATTCAAAACGGCTACAAGGGCAACTCCCTGTGGGCGCACATGTGGGCGAGCTTGCGGCGACTGTTTATCGCGTTTGCGATTGCCGTGGTCACCGCCATTCCGGTGGGGTTGTTAAGCGGGTATTCGGTGAAGGTTCGAGCGGTATTTGAACCGATCATCGCCTTTATCCGGCCGCTGCCACCATTGGGTTACTACACGATTATCATTTTGTGGATGGGGACCGGTGATACATCGAAGATTTTCCTGCTGTTTCTGGGGGCCTTCGCACCGATTTTTGTTTCCTGTGTCTCCGGTGTTACCCGGGTCAATCAGGACTACATCAACCATGCGCGGACGTTGGGTGCCAATCAGGGCCAGATTTTCGTGCACGTCATCTTACCAGCATCGTTGCCAGAAGTTTTCGTGGGCTTGCGAAACGCCATGAGCATCGCTTACGCCACTTCGGTTGCGGCTGAAATGGTCGCCGCCGTTTCCGGCATTGGCTGGATGGTGTTGGATGCGTCAAAATATCTCAGAAGTGATGTGGTTTTCGTGGGCATCATCCTCATGGGCATCACCGGGATCATTCTCGATAAAATTTGACTGTTGTTGGAACACCAAATCGTAGGCGGGAGGGAACGGCATGCGTAGAAATGGCATCTTATTAGGGTTGTTGTTAACGTTGAGTTTAGTGGTGTTGGCGGGTTGTTCATCGACTAGCGGTGGCGCGCAGGCGGATGCTACTAAGGCGGCCCGTTATCCGGAAACGGTGCGTGTCGGCATCATTGAAGGCGGCCCGGAATCCGCTATCTTGGCCAAGGAAGGGTATTTGCAAAAATACATTAAAACCAAGGTCAAGGTCACCACGTACTCGGCCGGAACCGACATCAATAACGCGTTCATCTCCCGGGACCTTGATCTGGCCTCGTTTGGGTCATCACCCGTGACATTGGGCTTGGTCAACGGAGTCAGCTACAAGGCGGTCGGTATCCCGTACAACGAAGGCGGCAATATTGAAGCGCTAGTTGCCCGAAACGGCACTGGCATCAAAAAGGTCGCTGATTTGAAGGGTAAGACGATTGGGGTGCCATTCGGGACAACTTCCCACTACGCCGTGCTCCAAGCGCTGAAGTTAGCTGGGTTAAGTGCTAAGGATGTTACATTGATGGATCTCTCCGGCCAAAACATCGTGGCTGCTTGGAAGCGCAAGGAAATTGATGCCGCCTACACGTGGAGCCCTGGTTTGGACGAATGTGTGAAGACCGGGACCATCATCACCAACGATGGTCAATTGTCGCAACAGGGGATCAAAATTCCCGAAATCGCGGTGGCCTCGGATAACGTGATCACCAACTATCCAGCAGTGACCCGCGACTATGAACAGGCGATGTTAGCAGTGAGCCGACTGGTCCATGAACACCCGCAACAAGCAATTGCGGACGTTGCCAGTTGGGAAGGCATTACCAAGGCCAGTGCGAAGAGTCAAATCGTTGATAATCAGTGGCTGACGGCTGCCGAGCAACGCCAGGCATTTGGCAGCAACGGGAACGGCGCCTTTGCGAAAACGTTGCAGATGACCGCGCAGTTCCATAAGGCGCAGGAAAATATTACCACCGTTCCGAGCCTGAGCGCGTTAAGTCAGGATATCGACGGTAGTTTCTTGAAGGGAGACGACTAGATGAGTGAACAAGCACTATTGGATATTCAAAACGTATCAATGAATTATCAAAACCACAAACAAAACATCGCGGCTTTGGGTGAGGTGAATTTGAAAATTTACCCGGGCGAGTTCGTGTGCGTCATGGGCCCCAGCGGTTGCGGCAAGAGCACGCTGCTCAACATCCTAGCGGGCTTCATGGCGCCAACGACTGGGCAGGTGCTCCTGAACGATCAACCCATCAAGGGCACTGATGCGCAGCGGGGCGTCGTCTTCCAAACGCCACCCCTATACGACTGGTACACGGTGCGCCAAAACATCGCCTTTGGTCCCAAAATGAACCACGTCCCAAAGGAGCAGGTCGATGCCGATGTTGACAAATACCTCGCCGCAGTCGGCCTCAGCGAATTCGGCGACAAACGGATCTACGAACTCTCCGGCGGGATGCGCCAACGCGCCAATATCGCCAGTTCATTGATCAATAACCCAGACATCCTGCTGATGGATGAACCCTTTGGGGCGTTGGATGCCCTGACTCGTGAACAGATGCAGGCCCCGGTTCGGAACCTCTGGGTCGAGACCGGCAAAACGATTTTCTTCATCACCCACGATGTTGATGAGGCGTTGTTGTTGGGGACCCACATTCTGGTGATGTCCAAGCACCCTGGCCAAGTCATCGCTGACTTCCCGGCGAACTTTACCCAGAGCATCGTTGCGGATCAGGATCAGTCGATTCGTTATACGCCGGCGTTTGGCGAGAAGCGGCAGTACGTGTTGGATTTGATTAATGGGCAGTGATTGAGTGATGTCAAACAGCCTTAAGTCGACCCTTGATGGGGAGGCTTAAGGCTGTTTTGTCGTTGAGTAGCGCCCCCAATCGCCGTATACTAATCAAAAATAGGGGGTGGGGCAACGTGTCAAAACCAGTTTCGATGATCGAGCTATTCTACGATCTGGTGTTTGTCTACATGATCTCCAAGGCAACGGGGCTGATTCACCATCTGCATCATGGGGTAGTCGAACCATTTTCGCTGATCGTCTTTGCGTTTGTGGTAATCGTGTTCATCAATTCATGGATGGTGCAAAGCGTGTTCGTGAACCGTCGATTCCGGTAAGCGGCTAGGTTCCTGCTGTGGGGCCGGCCTGAGCCAAAGGGCGGTCTCAGACCTCAAATGTAAGC